>PGTJ01000829.1 GCA_002794515.1 Phototrophicales bacterium | reverse complement strand
CGTTGTGATGAGCGGCGATGATGCCCACACATGCCGATTGAAAAAAATCGACCAAGCAGAATAACAAAAAACTAAATCCGACAATTAACACACTCCATAATACATAAATATGCGGGGCATTACTATTTGCCACATATAAAAATGATGTCACGATGAAAGGTAATAGCATAATTAGCGCAATAATGCCATAAATCCCACCCAACCAAATGCGTAATTGACGCAGGACTTGGCTATTTTGTACCGATATGCTCGACAGCGCCCATGATGCCCCCAAAAATCCACTGGGCGTGACACCCAATATCAGATACCGCCCCTGAAGGCG
>PGTJ01000309.1 GCA_002794515.1 Phototrophicales bacterium | reverse complement strand
TCCTCGTGGTCATCGTTGTCCTCGTGGTCGTCGTTGTCCTCGTGGTCGTCGTTGTCATCGTGGTCGTCGTTGTCATCGTGGTCGTCATCTTCATAAGAGGACGCATTTGTTCCTCTGGTGGTGATGATCACTTGCGTTGCGGGCGCATTACGAAGTGGGATGTTGAACACACTCAAATCGGTGCATGTGCCTGTCAACTGGACTAAATCACGCGAGATCCATCCCGAGTCACTATCTGATGTGCCTATCAGCACCCAATTGTTTTCTGGATTTTGCCCACCAACAGGATATGTTTGGTTAAAATAACCATAGCCTAAAACGGTATATCCTGTGCCAGGACCGCTCCGCAGGTTAGCCGAACTCACGGTAATGGTGGCATTACACACAGCCCCAACATCTGTCGAGACCACCTCGGTGGGAGTATCGGGCAAGGGCATCACCACAAAACCACCTTCACGGGCTTCGATAGCGCGAATGCCAATCGGCACAGGTTGTGTTAAATCGGTCGCTAAAACAGTAACGGTGTAGTTGCCCGCATCTAACACGGCATTGATGCCATCGACATGTCCGGGCATCGTCTCGAATAACACCCGACCATCGCTATCGACCAATTGGGTGATGGCAGAAATACCCAAAAAGTTCACGCCAATCACTCCTTGTGTTTGGTCGGGAATAGCCACTGATTGTGATTGACCAGGAGTAGCAGGGTCGAGGGTGAAGATGACTTGCTGATTCAAGCCGATAACTGGTGTATCCACCACGGGTGTCGCCCCCAAAACGGTCAATTCGGGGATGGCGACAACACTCACCAGCGCCTGCGCGACATTCGGCAAGCGACTAACGGTGATGGTATGTGTGCCACTATTGGGCATGATGTTTATTTCGAGGGCATGTAAACGCGGGTCTGAGACCGATAATACGATATTGCCTGTGGCATCAGTCATTTGTACACTGGCTAATGCCAACTGAAGCGCGATAGTCCCTGTGGTATCGGGTGGTAAGGTGATGACCACATCGATTGATGGCGTGGCATCATCGAGTGTGATGACGTTGCCCACATCTTGAGCGAAGGCGGGCGTTATTGCCCATACCAAGACGAATAAACCGAACAGCAGATAATATTTTTTCATGATATTCCATCCTTTCTATCTTCTTACGATACAAATTGCATTAGACCAGATGTTGCCAAAATACGACCATCCTTGCTAACCACCAACCCGTGAGCATCCCATTGCCCAGAAAGCCATTCCAGCCCAGCTTGTGATCCTAACAAGATGACCGTTTTGGCATAGGCTTCGGCATAACAAGCATGAGGATGAATGACGGTCGCCGATAACACATCCGTCTGGGCTGGTTTGCCCGTTTTGGGATGAAGGATATGATGATATTCCTCATGGGTTGTCGTCTTCCATCGCCGATAATCGATGCCACTGGTGGCTATGGCGGTATCAGACAACCGAAGCCAAAGCACCTCTTGGTTGGTATCAATGCCGACCTGCCACCCCGATGATGATAATGGCGCACCACGCGCCACCATATCGCCACCGATATTCACCAAACACGCCCCAAATTGGCTCAGGTGTTCGGCAAGCCAATTTGCCGTCCATCCTTTGGCTATGCCACCCAAATCGATGGCGCTGGCTTTGGGCAAGCGCACCTCATGCGAGGCAACGCGCAAACCGATATCGTGCCAATCGGCAATTGGCGGTGTCGGTTGGATGACGGGCATGTCAATTTGCTCAAAACTGCGGTCATATCCATTGGCGATTAGGGCTGGCAATATCAGTGGGTTATATAAGCCATCCGTCAGCCGTGCCGTATGCTTGGCAAGATGAATGACCTCAAACAACACCTCACTCACCTTCACCCATTCACCTGCACATTCATTCAACCGCATCAAATCACTCGTCAGCCGAAAACGCGACAGTTGCCCTTCAATTTGCTCCACTTGGCTGGGGATGGCATCTAAAATCGCCCGCCCATCTTGGGCGGTTTGTAGCTGAATGGTTATCTGACAGCCCATCGCCCTAAAAGAAATATAATAAATATTCATCGTGATGACCGCGAAACTTGTGGCACAGGTTGTTGATAAATGATGGGTTGTTGTTCTATCACTTGCGATGGCACAGGTGGCATAATCACCGATGAGCTGGGTTGTTGCCCGCGAGTCGATGTCGCATCAGCGCTGGTAGAACCAGCATTCCGCAAGATGACGATATGTGGAGTAGACTGCCGAATGATGGGCGACTGCACATCACCCATATCGGTTAATGTGGGTGCGGTTGTCGTCTCAAGCGGTATAGCAACAGGCGTATTCATCGACTGAAAAGATTGGGCATCTAACAAGGCTAAATTCTGAGCGCCCAAAATGGTTGCTACGGTGCTGGTGGTGATGACCATACTCCTAATCAATAATTTACGTGTGCGATCTGCATTTGACATAATCATCTTCCATTCCACTCACTGTCTGTGTTTTTTTAACCATAACACATAACCCGCTTGCTTCGCTTAAACAGCAACTCAAATCTACCTTAAATTTAGCTTAAACCACCATCCGCGTATGGATGTGTGCCGAGATATATGAAGCGCGCTAAAGGCGCTATCATGCCCCTGCGGCAGATGGATACTGCCCGCCATCGGCGCGGCTTTGAGCGCAAGGCAAAAATGGGCAACATGTGCCACACCCTATTTGACAAACCACCCAAAGTGCGTTATAGTTTATCGGAAACCGGTTTTATCGTGCAGATTTGTCGCATCCATGAAAAAATTGACCATCAACGACATCGCCAAACTTGCCAATGTATCCAAAGGCACGGTCTCGAAGGTGCTGAATAATTACCCGCACGTCAGTGACGAAATGCGCGAGCGGGTGATGAAAATCGTCCGCGAGACGGGCTTCGAGCGCCATCATGTGGCGCAGATTTTGGCATCGGCGCGGTCGAATATTGTTGGGCTTATCATCCCCAGTGGCGCAAAATCCGTCTTCGCAGATCCCTACTTCCCCCACCTGACGGAGTGCATCACACGGGCGTGCAACACGCATGGGCTGACCGTTTCGTTGTTGTTATATTATGCCGAACAAGAGAACATCTCGGCGACCAAAAATATCTTATCCAACGGCTTGCTCGATGGGGTGATTTTATCTGGCGACCGCAAAGATAAC
>PGTJ01000186.1 GCA_002794515.1 Phototrophicales bacterium | reverse complement strand
TGTTGGATTGTAAATCAATCTCTAAAAAGAATTCTTGATCTTCATTCAAACGGGGTGGCACTGTCACCGATGTGATTTGCACATCATTCAGGTTAGGGCGTATATAGGGGATATAACTGATTTGTACATCTGCCGATTGTGCCAGTTGCGCGGCATTGAGCGCATCACCAATGGTTTGGTAGCCATCGCTAAAAATGACCATACGCCGAACAGCATCTTGTGGCAGTAATGCCAATCCCAAGCGAATCGCCGCTTCGATATTGGTATTGCCCCCATTGGGACGGTTGCGAATCGGGGCGAGTTCACGGCTATTGCTCATGGCGCGCACCACTTGGGCATCTGCGCCAAAGACGATAATCCCCGCGAGGTCATCGGGGCGCATAGTCTGGAGCGCTTCGCGGATATACGCCTCTGCGCTGGTTTGTGCCACCGTCCCCAAGCTATCGGACATATCGATCAAAAAGACCACCGCCGAGCGATTTGCCGATTGCACCAATTGCGCCCCTGCCAATGCCATCGTCAATAAGATGAATAACACCATCCGCAATGCCAGACTGCTCACATCACGCACACGCCGAAATTTATTGCGTGGAAATCCGACATACGCCACCACAGGCAATATGATGAGCAAGAGTAACAAAGCTGAAGGAGTTGTAAAAATCATCTCGCATATCCAATCACATTTAGGCAGTATTTTCTATTCTAACAAATGATTGTGGAAAGTTCATGAAGATGAGATGATTTCTTGCATCTCCAACATCCAATCCCCCTCAGGAACGCATAGCGCGCCGATATACCCATCGATTGAGTCGAGATGAAAAAAACGCCAATTGTCGGGATGGTCATCATCCATCGTCCGTAATAAGCGCGGATGGTCATCGGCGATGAGGGTGACATCAAATTGATCCAATGGCAAGGCAAAGCCATCACCGCGTGCTTTGATATACGCCTCTTTGCGCGTCCAACAGCGATAAAAAGCGGGTAATTGTTCATGTGTCGGCAAGGCAAACAAGGCGATTTGCTCATTCATCGAAAAATAATCAGCCGCCACACGGCGCATCTCGACCATCGGCACAATCTGCTCAACATCGACACCAATGGTCGGGGCTTGTGCCATCGCCAACATGACCACATCATCCGAATGCGAAAGGTTGAAGGCGAATGGCACATTATCCAGAATAGGTTTTCCGCGTATGCCATAACGAAATATAAGGGTTTGGGGTTGTTGTTTTGTATAATATGACAAAATATGACGCATCATCCCGCGTGCCACAATAAAACGGGTTTGGATTGCTTCGCTCAGGAAGCGGTTGGCACGATGTGTTTCATCAGAAGATAAAACCGATGCGAAAGCCTGTTGGTATGCAGACCATCGGCTGACGCGCCACCAGAATACAAAAATTTTTTGATGATTGATATTGGGGAGCAAAAAGTGTCGTAACATAGAAGATAATACAGATTGGTTTTATCAAGATAAAGTTTATTGGATTATTAAAATTGTAAAGAATAACTGGCATATTTTTGTAATGTGCGTTATGATAGTCTACAATATGATAAATAGCGAGACAAGAAACCATGCGCGTTCTATTAGCAGAAGATGATTTAGGGTTACAACACATCTACGGACGTATTTTACGTGATGCAGGTTGCGATGTGGTCATCACAGGTGATGGTGCAGAAGCGTTTCAGTTGCTTCAAACAGAGGTGTTTGGTGTCGCATTGATCGATGTTTTATTGCCCAACATGAACGGGTTAGAATTATTAGAGTATGTGTTATCGGCAGAACATTTATCGGCAACCCAACCGATATTGATGTCTGCCAACCGCTCTTATGAAGTACAAGTGCGCCAATATCCACGCGCACGGTTTTTAGCCAAGCCATTTCAATTGACACAATTGCGCGATATGGTGAGTGTTCTGGTATAATATGTATTCATGGCATTTGAACATGAATCTTTAGTCGGACACTTATACATTGTGGGTGGACGTGCCATTAGTGCGCCACCGCCCGGAGCGTTATGCGAAATCGCCCCCCAAAAGTCTGCACGCAGTCGTGATTTAGAGACTTTTTTCGCGTTGGTATTGCCCAATGGCGATAACATCGCCCCAACCGCCTTCTATGAAAACATGACCCGCTTCGCCGCCGAGCGATACTTTTCGACAACAGGGAGTGTGACGGCGGGCTTGCGCGAGGTGTTCAACACCATCAATCATAATCTCATCGAATATAATCGAAGCGCAAAACGTCCCTACGAGGCGAATATCGCCTGTGCTGTGTTGCGCGGCTCAGATTTAATCGTTGGGCGGGTGGGCAGTGTGGTCATCGCCATTCGGCACGATGGCGCGACCAAAACCTTCCCCGAAGATTTGACTGATGACGAATCGTTATATATCGCGCCATTGGGCGTACAACCCATCCCTAATGTGAAGATGACCCAATATCGTGTGATGACTGGCACACGGGTTGTATTTGGCGATTCAAGCCTCGCCGATTTGGATGTGGAAAAAATCAATAATGTGCTAATGTCGGTCGATATTGGCACCGTGTTAATCGGGTTCAAAGAACTGGCAAAATTGCACATGCAACTCATGGTGGCGGAATTCGTCCCGCCTGATAGCGAGAGCAACCCGCTCATCCCAGAGGTGCAATCATCGGCAGAATTGAATAAAGCCAAAAGCGCGACCAAACGTGCCACCCAAGAGATGAACGCCACAATAACCACTACACCATCAGCAGAAGCGCCCAGCACCACGCCACAATCACCACCATCCGATGTCAAACCATCCAGAGAACGCCGTAAACGCCAAAATGTGGTCGGAAAACTCATCAAACGGACAATCGGGCGATTGGCATTGGGGTTATCATCCTTATTTAGTCTATTTGGGATATTCATCGACCGCCTTTTTGGCACATCACCAACGGGCGAAAGTCGATGGTTTTCGCGTCCGGCGATCACAGGGGCGGTCGTCTTATTGCCGATTATCATCGTATCGGTGATTGTCGTGCTATGGTTGGCAGAGACCGATGTGACCGAATATGAGCAATGCTTCGCCGAAGCCAGTAGCCGATACAACCTCGCCCGTAGCCCAGAGATTATCCAAAGCAACCGCCAAACCATCTTACGGGCATGGGAGCAAGTCTTGAGTCAGGTGGCGGAATGTCGCACACTCCGTGCCGATGACCCACTCCTCGATGGGATGCAACTCGAAGGTCAAAATATCCTCGACACGTTCAATCAGGTGGTGCGCCGTGAGCCGATTATCATCACCACCCTACCCCAAGCCCGCATCACCCGCATGGCGCATCAGGGGCAGGAAGTATATGCCCTAGATAGTGCCAATGGACGGGTGTATCAGATTGTCTTGAGCAACGACGGCATGACCGCCACACGCCAACCCGTGCCTATACCCGAAATGCGAGCAGGGGCAACCGCCAGCAATATCCAAGTCGGCGCGATATTCGATATCGCCTTCAGTTTAGAAACCAATCGCCTCATCGGTGTCGATACAAATGGAGTCTTGGTCGATTGCGAAATGCGCTTTGTACAATGCACCGCCCAACGGTTGCTTGGTGCAGAAAATTGGAAGAACCCAATCGCCATTGCCACATGGTCGGGGCGGTTATATATCCTCGATGTGAGCAGTACTAGCGCTCAGATTTGGCGGTATGAACCTTCTGGGGGGGTGTTTGCCAGCCCGCCGAGCGAATATTTTGGTGGTGCAAGTCGCCCGACCCTGCCAGGGGCGGTCGATTTAGAAATCGACTCGCAGGGGAGTGTATATGTGTTGCAATCCGATGGGGTCATCATCAAATACCGCGAAGGGGCATTACAAAATTTTGGCTTTGGGGCGTTCCCAGAGGGGCAAGAAATCACCAGCGCCAATAGCATGTTCCTCGATAGCAACGCCATCTCACAGAGCCTGTATATCGCCACACAAAAGCAACATCGGGTCTATCAGACCTCGCTCATTGGCAATTTTAACAATAGCTATAGCCTACGCGATGAATCGCTCCTCGATTCGTTAGAGGCGGTGGTGGTCAAGCCTGGGGCGAATGGTGATTTAATTTATGTCGGTTCTGGCAACGCCATTTTCGTCATCCCCAAAGGAGATTAATCATGCCATTCATCGAATTGCCGACTGGCGCGGGCATTGATTATGTCGATACCGATGGTGATAAGCCGACTATGATGCTCCTGCATGGTTTTTTGGGGACGGGCGAGACCCAATTTCCGAATGTGGTCGAGTGGCTGATGACCGACTATCGAATCATCGCCCCAACCCTGCGTGGTTATGGCAAATCGATGCCCAAACCACGCAAATTCCCGCACGATTTTTATCAGATAGATGCGCGAGATATGTTGGCATTGCTCGACGCGCTCGATATCGAAAAAACACACCTGATGGGTTTTTCTGATGGTGGCGAGACGGCATTGCTCATGGCGGGATATGCCCCACATCGATTTTTGTCGGTCGGTGTGTGGGGGGCAGTCGGGTATTATGGCGCAGGGATGCGCCCACACGCCCAGCGCATGTTCCCCGCCACATGGATGACCGATGAGATGAAAGCGCGTCATGGCATCGCCCATGCCGATGCGTTTGTCTTGGGGTGGATTAAATCTATCCACGCCATTATCGATTCGGGTGGTGATGTATCACGCAGTTTAGCACCGCATATGACTATGCCCCTGTTGATGATGTTGGGCGATAAAGATGCCCTCAATCCACCCGAATATGCCCAAGAAATCGTCAACCAAGCCCCGAATGCCCGCCTCGAGATGTTCGCCAGTGGTCATGCGGTACATATTGACGCATGGGACGATTTTCGGCGGGTGGTGGGTCAATTCTTAAACAATGTGAAAAAATAATTTACACAACATTTTCAATGTTGCAAAAAATGACCAAAACATCGATAACATCTGTCGGGCATGATGTAAGCATCGTTCTATGCTATTGCTGAAGGAGCAATCACCATGAAAATCATGCGTCAAATCAGTTTAGCTGTGTTGGTCGTGGGCATCTTTGCCCTGTTCGTCACGCCCAGTTTTGCCCAAGTCCAACGTACTGTCACCATCACCGCCACCGAAGACGACATCAACAATTCGTTCCGCATTACCAACCCCGCCCGTCTGAGCATCAGCAATAAATCGGTGGATTTGCAAAGTGGGCAAGTGGTCATCACCGCCACCTATACACCCCGTCGTGGCACATCCAACAATTCATATACCATCGCCACCACCCTCGTCCCAACTGTATCCAATGGGCGGGTGACATGGACAGCTACCAGTGTGGTGGTGAATGGCACTGGAGTCTCCAACCAACAAATCAACCAAGCCAATAGCCTCATCGCCAGCGCATGGCGCACCTTATCACAAGGATATACGGGCAAGCATCAAGTGACGGCATTGACCATCACCGAGACCGATATCACCTATACGGTGATTCGCGGGGCATAATTAGATGTATCATCTGTGGCATGAACTTTTGATTGATTAGCGACACATAATATTCTATTTAGAAGTTCATAAC
>PGTJ01000695.1 GCA_002794515.1 Phototrophicales bacterium | reverse complement strand
CGTTGGCATGAAGCAACAACACACGGGGTTTATGCGTCTTTGTTGATGGAGTCCGTGCAAACACATGCTTGGATGTGGTTTGATATGGCAAATTGTGTGCCTGCTTGGGCATCAACAGACCACGCCATGCCTCTTCTAATTTTTGTACCGATATACGGTGTACACTATCTGTGCTGGTGATGACCAATTCTGGTGTTTGTGTCACCTGACCAAGATATGAATGACTATCCGCAAAATGCTGTTCTATCGCCATTCGATATTCGGGCTTCACTTCGATGATGAAGCGGGTTAATGACTCGCTGAATAACATCCATTCTTCAGCGATGGTGATACTCGCGCCTAAGCGCCCGCCAATGCACATCTCGGCGATTGCCACACCCAAACCGCCCTCGCTCAGATCATGACAAGATGCAATCCAACCATTTCGAATAGCGGTATGCAATTTCCGCAAAATCGTCAAGGCATTAGGATTCGCTTGCGGGACTTTTCCACCCTGTTGACTATATAATAAGGCATAATGGCTCCCCCCGAATTCTTGCCGTGTTTGACCTATCAAATAT
>PGTJ01000513.1 GCA_002794515.1 Phototrophicales bacterium | reverse complement strand
GTTGTGTATATTGTGTATATTGCAAAAATCTCTCATAATTAAATGAATTGGTAAATTGATTGAGTAAAGGACAACCCAACAATAGACAAAATGGTCATCAAAAATCCGCCTTCACACGAGGAATTGAGTATGGAGCAGTATCGCTTACCACCATCGACCGATGTGCGGGCAGAACATTATGCGCGTGACCTATTGGAACTCTTAGACGAATGGGGACTTTCACAAAATACACAAACTGCCGCGCATTTATTGCACCATCTGGCATCACCCACCCTCGACACCGATGCCATACGCCAAAAATTTGGTGAACGTCCACTAGAATTGCTGTTACGTGCCAAAAATATTTTGTATCCCCCAAAAAGCAAATCTGCTACAGAACGATCTATACATGCCGAGCATTTGCGCCGTTGTTATTATTTGGCATATATCGACCACGAGGCACTCTTATTCATTTTGGCGATGCGCTTGGTCAGTTTAGGCGACATAGACCATTTATCAGCAGATGAGCGTATGGTGTGGGCAAAACAAAATCTGAGCCATTATTTGCCCGTATTTGAATTGTTGGGGCTACATAACTATGCCCAAGCTCTACGCGATATTAGCCTACGGTTGACTAATAAGGCTTTGTATCAACAATTAGAGGGGCAAATCGAGACGTATTATCAAACATATCATCATTTATTTTTACAATTTCAGCAACGGGTGATGACATCTTCGTCTATACCCGATGTACGGATCAAGCCACAAGAATTATCCCCCGCCGATTTATACACCTTCCACCATGATAAAGATACCCCGCCCAATACACCCAAACTGCCCAATCACCTCATGGTTGATATGCTCTTAGACCACGAAGCCGATTGTTATGCGCTACTGGGTATCTTACATCAGCAATTCACACCCATAAAACCGGTGACCGACTATCTGGCAAATCCCCGTTTGAATGGGTATCGCGCCCTGATCAGCACATTACAAGTGAGCGATAAGGCATTGGTGACGGTGCATATCCGCACCCATGAAGCCGAAAAAGTGAATACACACGGCATTTTAGAAGCCAAGCGCATCGGCAAGCCGATTAAAAATGTGTGGTGGGATAACCCACATCATAGCATCGCCCATAAGCCATCTGATAAAGAACCAATAGGCGTATTTGCCCCTGATGGACGTTGGATTTATCCTATCCAACAGGGATTTACTGTTCTCGATTTCGCCTTTCGCATCCATTCTGAATTAGGGGCATATGCCCGTCATTTTTGGATCAATGGCAAACCGGCGGTGCATCATCATATGATTCGTCATACCGATTTAATCGAAGTGGATTTCGACCGCCATACACCCCATATCAACACCACATGGCTTGAATCGGCTTATTC
>PGTJ01000468.1 GCA_002794515.1 Phototrophicales bacterium | reverse complement strand
GTTGTGTCTTAAAATCCATAGCAAAACAATCCTTTGAATTCATCATACAAACCACATAGAATATTTTAGCGGTTATAATGGGTTTTGTACAAGTTGGTGATTGAGTGTGATGATGAGACGAATGATATTGGCAATTGGGATAGGTTGTTTGTTAATCATGCTATCGCCAGTGATGGCACAAACATCGACTGCATGGGAATTGTTGGGTATATTAAACGAGGCGCGAATCGCCAACGGGTTAAACCCTCTGGCGATGAGTAGCCAATTGACTAGCGCGGCGCAACGACATAGCAATGATATGGCAACACAAGATGCGCTATTTCATCAAGGTAGTGATGGCACATGGTTTTGGGATAGGGTGAACGCCACAGGGTATCCGTTGGTGAATGGCGCAGAGAATGTGTTGTATCGGCTGGATGCCAGTGGGGTGGGGGCATTTTTTCAGTGGCAAGCGAGTGCCGATCATAACGCCAATATGATGAGTCCGTTGTATGTCGAGGTGGGGATTGCCTATGCCTTGAATGCCACATCGGGACGGTATTATTTCACGATGGTGTTGGCATCTCGTGCCGATTTTTTGCCTCCCACACCAACCGCGCCACCATTACCGACTATCACACCTATCGCCTCATTAGCCCCGACTAACACCCCGATGCCGACACTCACGTCACCGCCGACATTTTCGATTGTGGCGACATGGACACCCATCCCGACTCATCCCCCGATACCAACCAATACCCCGATGCCGATGTCTGAACGAGCGGGGTTTATTCGGTTGATGAATTGGTTGCCACCAGCGCCTTTCTCTGTGCGAGAAGTGGTGATGGTGATGCCAACGCCGACACCTATTCCACCGACTCCGTTGCCAGCACAACCGACTATCACACCCTTGCCGACCAGCACACCACGTCCGATGGATTTGTTGCTCGTCTATAACAACGAGAGTTTTACATTGATGAATATCTCTGGCAGACCACTTTATATCGATGGCATTTGGTTTTCTAGTCCATCGGGCGAGATGGCGGGTCGTATATGGGATAATGGTTATCTGACCGCGCCCTTGAATGCCTTCCCTCATGGCGATTGTTTGCAGGTGTGGAACCGAGAATATGACCAATTGCCCAAACCCGATTTTTGTGGGTATCGGCATTCGTGGATGCGCTTGAGCAATGAACAGACTTTTTGGCGCAATGCCGATTATTTTGATGTGTATCAATGGGAAAATCGCATCACCACCTGTTTGGTCAGCACAGGGCGCTGTGAGGTGAATTTAGCCGACCGATTATCATTACCCACACCCGTCCCACAGGTGCAGGTGAATAATCAGACGCAAAATCAGACGAATAATACCACCAATCAAACGACCACAAATCCGCCTGCGAATGCTAACCCGACCAGAGGTGTGGCAGATGTGCGCCTGATTTACAGCGCCGATTCGTTTGCGCTCATCAACACATCGGGACGTAATTTGAATTTATCGGGCTTGGGATTTGGTGGTGAAGGTGGTGTGATGAGCATCAGCGAATGGGATAATGGCTACCTGAGCCGTCCATTATACGATTTTCCGAGTGGGGATTGCCTACAAGCATGGCAAATTGGGTTACAAAATCCGCCCGCCAAGCCGAGCGATTGCACCTGGCGACATGCCTATTTGACAGTTGCCGATTATCGCATGTTTTGGTCGTCTGGGAGTGCGTTCACCGTGAGTTTGGGGGGGAATGTGTTGGCGACATGTCGTGTATCGGCAGGGGTGTGTG
>PGTJ01000271.1 GCA_002794515.1 Phototrophicales bacterium | reverse complement strand
TTCAAACAAGCGGGCAAAATGGATTCATCGGATAAACCGACCACCCTGCCCCTGCTATAGCGATAGAAAGGCACACGCATGACCCAACAATTATCCCTTTTCTCATCACACCCAGAACGCCCCTTCAATTACCCCTTTCCATCGACGCGGTATCAGGGGAGCAAACGAGCGCTCGTGAATTGGATTTGGGACAATGTGGGTCACCTCACATTTAATAGTATGCTGGATGTGTTTGGTGGCACAGGCGCAGTTATCGCTCGTTTTGCACTATGTCAAGCCTGTATCATCAAACGCCCATATAATTTATTTCATCGGGCAAATTTGTATATCCGCACAGCGAATGTGGAACGCAGTTTTGGCAATAAAATCACTTGGGATACACCCTTCGAGGCACATTTTCGGAAGTTCGTGACAGAGGCGAATCGGGCAATATTCGATAATCACCATGCTAATCGTGCCATTCAAACCGATGCCTTCATGACACCCATTGGGGCGGATTTGGTTTATATAGACCCACCATACCTCAATCAACACGGCATAGGGGTCGATTACCGCGATTTTTATCATTTTTTAGAGGGGATGATGAATTATGATAGTTGGTATACACAAATTGATTATGCCAGCAAACATCGACGCTTAACACCGCAAGAATCAGAATGGACTCAACCCAAGACAATTCTATCGGCATTTGAAAAGTTAATCGCCCGTCATCAGAACAGTATCTTGGTAATATCATATCGTGATGACGGGATTCCATCGAAAGCCGATTTAATCGCATTGCTGAAGTCATATAAAAGTGATGTTCATGAAGCACAAAAATCGCAACAATATGTGTTATCACATAAAAAATCGCATGAAATGTTACTAATCGGCTTATAGAAAGGCACGCGCATGACCCGTTATTTCATCCAACGGCTGATTTTATTGGCGCTCACGCTGTTGCTCACATCGATCATCATTTTTGCGCTCACGCAATTGCTCCCTGGCGATATTGCCCGCCTGATTTTGGGGCGCGATGCGTCTGAGACAGCGCTCCAAGAATTTCGTACCGCCAACGGACTCGACCAACCAATTCCCATCCAATACATCTCGTGGCTGACCAATTTTGTGCGTGGCGATTGGGGCAATTCATACGATCGGGGCAATTTTGAGATCCGCCCGCATGTGATGACAAGGCTAGAAAATTCATTGCGTTTAGCCCTATTCACCTTCATCATCGCCATCCCTACATCGATATTACTGGGTGTGATTGCCGCCCTGCGCCGTGATGGTGTGTTGGATAGCCTCATCTCCATCGGCACATTGGCGGCGGTGGGCTTGCCCGAATTTGTCACGGCGATCATCCTCACCACATTGTTGGCGGGGGATAAAACGCCATATCGGTTTGCCTCTACGGCGTTTATCTCATCGGATATGACGGTGGAAAATTGGATACGCATCCTCACCCTGCCCGCGCTCACGGCGACATTGGTGCTGTTGGGTTATATCACACGCATGACCCGTGCAGGTGTGATCGACGAAATCAACAAGCAATATGTGCGTACCGCCATCCTGAAAGGATTGCCCCCGCGTGTGGTGATCTTCAAGCATGTGCTACGCAATGCGTTATTGCCGACCATCACAGTCATCGCCATCAGCACAGGTTGGTTGATTGGTGGCTTGGTGGTGATTGAGCAGGTATTCAATTATCCGGGCTTGGGACGCGAATTGATACAAGCCGTGAAGAGCAAAAATATCCCGCTCATTCAAGCATTGGTGCTGATTATGGTATTTTTCTACGCCCTCGCCAATTTAATTGCCGATTTGATGTACGCCATGCTCAATCCACGCATCCGCTTTGAATGAGACTACTCATTTTCTTTCTCTTTGAGGCGATTTTCCCAACGCATATGCAACCGTTGATAGGTCATCTCGCTGATTTCACCATTGGCGAGGCGCACATCGAGCTGGTCGAGCAATTCGCGGATTTGCTCAGCCGTCAGATTTTCGGGGTCGATCATCGGCGTGGATGGTGGTGTCTGGGGTGGTGGCATAGTGGGCATCGGCATGGGTGGCAATGTGGGCATATTGTTGCGCGAGCGCAAATTCGACCAATCGGCTTTTTGTTCACGGATGCGCCGTAGCGTATCGCTTATTGGAGGGACAGTATTGCGATTCACGGTGGGATATTCAAAAGGTGGTTTGGGCAACACGTTCATCGCCACTTGTGCGCGACTCCGTACCCATTTACTACTATCATTTGTGGCGACTTTCTGCAAAGCAGGATAGGCTCTTTCGGCTTTGAGTTCAGCCAACAAATCAGCACATGCCCCGCGTATGGTGCTATTATTGTGCGATAGCCCACTGATCAAAGTATCGACACCGCTGTCGCCGAGTGTGATGAAAATTTGCTTGCCCAAATGGCGTAATACATCGGATGGATCTGCCAACAAATCTAAAAATGGGGCTTGTGGTATATCGGTAGATTTGCCCAATTCGCCGAGCGCAATCGCCACCGTCTGACGAATTTCGACCGCTTCATCTTTGAGCAACCGCATCAATGTGGGGACGGCAGAGGCATCGCCAATTTTGCCCAATGCTTCGGCAACGGCTTGGCGCACCAACAAATGAATATCTTCACTAGCGATGAACAACGCAGGCAAAGCACGCGGGTCGCCAATTTTGCCCAGCGCTTCCGCCGCCAATTTGCGCGGACGATAAGCAAAGGCATGGCTGTTATCGGGCGTGGTCAAAATGCGCGAAAGCGGGTCTATGGCGCGGTCATCACGCAAATTACCGAGTTCGATAATTGCCCCTTCGCGCCGTTTGGGGTCATTCAGCAAGGCTAACAGGGTGGCTAAACGGTCATCACTCATATCACTACCTACATCAGAATAATGGGATATTCGCTATTTTGATGATACCACGCGATGCCAATATCACAAAAGCCGACCAGCAGAACATCATCCACATCATGGTGAATGCGAAGCGGTGAATATCTTTCATCTTGGGAATATTGGCGAGCAAAATTGCCATCACGATGCCAATCGCTCCCAAAATCACGGCAGGAGTTTGCATTTGGGCATAGGCGGGGATAATCATGATGCCGATTATCGAGACCCATGTCCAATCGGGAATGAGTTGGCGCATGAGCAATTTTTTGGCTGTGCGATGTTCATCCTGTTCTTGTTTGCGCCGAAAAATCCCCGCATTATCATATTTGGGGATGTGCGTTAGCGGTTTGACATCGGCTTTTTCAGTTGGGCGGATCGAGACAGGTTTAGCATCTATCAACAAGACATAACGCAAACCCTTCTCGGTTTGCATCGGTTGGATTGTGCCTGTGTGTTTGTTGATTGCAAAGCTATACGCATACCCTTTTTGCGTGAGTTTCGATGTGAGTGTCAACGGTTTATCATTCAAAGTCGCAGTCAGGGGCGATTGTTGTGTATCCACTTTTAAGAGATAAACCTGTCCATCGACTTCAAATTGCCATGTTTTCATGATGAAGAATCCTTTGGTGATTGACGTTTTCTCTGGAGTAGGCGTGCGCCGATGTTGGTATCATCGGCGGGTGGCGGGGTATCGGATTGTTCGGATATGGGCGATGGTGGTGTCATCGAGGGTGGCGTGGTGGGCAGATTGGACATGGATGATATAATCGGTTTGAACTCACTGGTGGCGGTGGCTCTGC
>PGTJ01000171.1 GCA_002794515.1 Phototrophicales bacterium | reverse complement strand
TTTATGATGGCAAAAATAAAGATTTGCTCCCATCGGTCATTTTTGGCAGTGGACGCAATTTGCTCCAAAATCTTCGATTGCAACAACGCATTCGCATCGGTATGATGCCCTGTGTTTCGGAAGATCATCCCTATACAGCGATGGGATTGATGACCCTGTTGGCATATTTACTCGAACGGTGGGGGGATGTGCGTGTGTATCGGCTGTTCTTTCAGACCGATGCCAACCCACAGAAATATGAATGGTCTATCCGCGATTCGCAATCGACTATTGATGATTGGGTGTTCGATAGCCTCGATGAAAATGCCGTTTTGTATGCCACACTCACCAAAACCGATAGCACATGGTGCTGGTCAATTACCCTCGAAAATGACCTTGTAGAAGAAGCCGATGCCGAAAAAATATGGACGTATGAAGCCAATTCGTTGGCGGGGCTGGTTAATCAACTGGAACAAGTCGCGCAAGATGTCATCAGCCAATTTGATGTCAGCGAAATTCGCCCCATTCCCATCCCCACCACCAATGCCGATGATACAGCGATTGCCCGTGTATTGCGCGGGGTTTTTGAGTGGCAAATGCAACTGCTGTTGGTGCTGTTCGGCAAAGGCTGGGCAGAAGGCGATATTCAAAAACGACTTGATGAATTGTATATCTTAGGCAACCTGACCCATGATGATTTTGGCGCGTGGGCGGTCAGCCAAGCGGTGGCACACACACTGAATAAGGGATATTCGCCCGTCCCCGATTCGTTGACATTGCTGATTGGCGGAGATGGATTTATAGATCATTTTGCCCCACATACCTTGTATCCCAGCATGTTAATCGGGCGGGCGTTGTTCAATTTTGGCAATTTTGCCCCTGCCATGAATATCTTAGATGCCATCACCGAAACACATCCCGATAACCCATATGCCTGGCTCATCAAAGCCGATTTGTATCGACGGAGTGGGCGCTTGGCACAATTATTAGAGACATATCACAGCGCTATCGAACATGATGTGGCGAATGCCGATTTGTTTTTGCAATATGGGCAAATTTTAGAATTGATAGAAGATAACCCCACCAATACATTTGTGCTGATTGATGTCGATGATTACGAAGATTATACCGAACAAGATCTCATCATCCGCGAGGCAATCGAAGCCTATGAAAATGTGTTGCGCCTAGAGCCAGATAATCTGACCGCTTTACAAAACCAGATTTTGTTGTTGGCAGATGGCATGAATGAGGATGTGGATGCCCAACGGTTAGAGGAAGCCTTTTCGCGTCTGTTGCAAAAAGATAGCACGGGTGAATACATTCGGGCGGTTGTGGATGTGGCATACACCATAGATGACCTCGACCCATTGTTTGATATGCTCGAAGCACATGCCGAAAAATATCCAAAACGTGCCGATTTGCGGATTAGCCTCGCGGTGTTAGCCATGCACCTCGAAGACTATGACCTCGCATCGGATTATCTGACTGAAGCCGAAGATTTGACTGATGATGAAGCCCTCTTGGCTGATATAGACCGTTTGATGTTGTCGGTGGATAATCCCGATTTTGAAGAAAAATTAGGCGCGATTTATGCCGTTGTCAGTGGTGGCAATAAAATTAGCCTACAAGACCTAAAATTTTTGGAGAAGACGATAGAACAAGCACCATTGCTCGCCGAAGCCTATCTCTATTTGGCACAATCGTACATGATTTGGGGCGAAAAAGACCACGCCCTCGACACAATCAAAGAGGGATATGTCCAGTTGCCTAATCATCCCGAAATTGCCGAATTATTGGCGCGATATGAATGGGCAGAAGGCAATAAAGATGAGGCACAAGCCGTCTTGACCGATGGCATCTCTGCCAACCCAACGTATGTGCCATTGTTGGCACGAATGGGGCAATTTTTATTTGAATTGGGCGAAAAAGATGCCGCCAAAGGTTGGCTAACTCGTGCAGAGGCGCTATCTCCCCGCGACCCAATTTTAGCAGAGGTGCGGAAATTTATCGCCGATGCCATGAGCAGGGCATGATGCAACATCATGTGTAGGGGGGCGGATTAGGCGAAGCCGTGTATCCGCCCTCATGTATCCATTTATCCCAATTCTACGGGGGTGATTTTGCCATGAGATAAATCACGCAGAGCATCGGTGAAGCGGGGAATATCATCTAATGCAAAGCGTATCATCAGCGTGATATTCGCCTCGAATAATTCTTCTTCGATTGTGCCATGATGTGCTTCTATCAGCAGTTTAGCCTGATTATATAAACTATAGGGTATTTCTATCCCCAATAACCGTTTTTCGATCTTTAAGGTGGTTGCAAGACTATTCAATGCTACATGAGCCGCCTCGCTATAGGCACGCACCAGTCCACCTGTGCCGAGTTTTGTCCCACCAAAATACCGTGTGACTACGATAGCGATGTCGCCGATTTTGCTCCCGCGCAATACGGCTAAGACAGGCGGTCCCGCCGTGCCTGCTGGTTCACCATCATCGCTCATGCCTTCGATCACACTCGCCCCATATCCGACACGAAAGGCATATACATGATGCGAGGCATCGGGCATTTCGGCGCGGATTTGCCCCAAGAATGCCTTTGCATTATCAACCGTTGGGGTGTATTCCACAGAGGCGATAAACCGAGAACGGGCGACCTCTGTCTCGATGCGATGAAATCCGTTGGGAATGAGATATGGTTCTGTCATGTCTATTTCAATATATCGGCATTGGTGGCGATGAACATGCGAAACACAGGTGGCTCGATGTATAACACATTTTGTGGACGTTCCACGCGCAACAATCGCTTTTGTACCAACATGGCTATCGCCTGTTCGGTATCGGCTGTGGGGTGATAGGGGATAATCTGCGCCACCATTTTCATCGTGTGGCGCTCAATATCTGTCAGGCTCGCCCAGAGCATGGCGCACTCATCCCGAATAGAACGCCGTGATGCCAATTGGCGAAGCCACTCTTCATTTTGACTATCGCGCATATCGGTGATGTTGAACGAGTCGAGCAAGCGAAATCCAGAACGGAGCAAGCCCGCATAATTGCCGGTCGCCCATGTGAGGAAGCGGATGGTGGCTTCGGGATAATGTTTGTTGTTACGGCTCATCAAATTATCCAACATACGGCGTGCATCAATATCATTATATGGACCCACATACAAGATGCTATCGGTGAATAATTCGATGAATGGCTCCATCTCAAGGTGGGGGAGGTGATACACATCCATCAGATGGGCGAGTGGCGCACGGGTGAAGGTCAGATAACTTAGTTGGCGTTTATTGGCATCGCGCAAGCCACGCAATGTCTGAAAGAATTTGGGTGGCAGGTGTTTGAGCATATCCTCGAATTCATCGAACATCAGCACGATTCGCACATTATAGCGGAATAGAATATTTAGCCCTTGCTCCAGATAGCGCAATCCCATATAAGAATAAAGTGGATTTGACCCATCTTGGAGGGTGTTATAAAGCGCATAGAACCGCTCTGCATCAGCACGGTCGAATTGTTGAAATGGATAAAATGCCATCACCAAACGGTGCATGATGAGTTCATACCCCGCCCAACAGCGAAATTGCTCTGTTTCGGGTGTGATGGGGGGGAGGGGACCCAACATATTGGGGTTGATAATCACCGCCTTAAAGTCATGCTCATTAGCGATTTGTAAGTATGCCTTGTGAACATCGTAATTGCCCAGATGGAGCAATAAATTAGATTTGCCCACACTGCCCACACCGACCAACGAACAACAATCGCCCGCCCGCCAACGGTCGGTCACATAACGGACTTCATCACGCCGAAAATCCAGGGGGTGTCCTTTTGCACGGTCAGATGACATGCGCTCATTCCTCTCTGGTGAATCTGAGAATTATCCTTCAATTATAACCGATTTCGCAGGATAATGTCCTCTGATATATCAGTTGTATATCATGAGCCAGACTGTCTTTCTGGTATGTGTTAGGAGAAATCAACATATGGGACAAGAACAACCCAAGCAATATCGCTTTTATGATGGGGTGATGGCGCTGTTCATCACCACCTTGCTCCTCAGCAATTTGTTGAGCAGTGCCAAGATTATCGATTTCGGTGTGAGCATTGGCAATTTCGCCTTTGTATTCGATGCAGGCACGCTGATCTTCCCGATATCTTATATTTTTGGAGATGTTCTCACCGAAGTGTATGGGTATAAACGCGCCCGCCGTGTGATATGGATGGGGTTTATGGCATCGGCATTGATGGCATTCTTTGTCTGGTTAGCGGGTGTCTTGCCAGGCGAGGCATACTGGTTGTCGTTGGACGGTCAAACGGCGTATCAGACCATTTTGGGCGGGATAACGGGGTTGGTTGTGGCGAGCCTGAGCGCGTATTGGGTTGGCAGTTTTAGCAACAGTTATGTGCTGGCGAAGATGAAAATCGCCACCAAAGGCAAGTGGTTGTGGTCGCGTACTATCGGCAGTACGATGGTCGGGCAGGGCGTAGATACCCTGACCTTCATCGGCATCGCCACGCTATTGGGTGTTTTTCCGCCAGAGATATTCGCCTCGCTGGTCATCACCAATTATATCCTCAAGGTGGGCATTGAGGTCATCATGACTCCGATCACCATACAGGTGGTGGGGTGGCTCAAACGCGCTGAAAATGAAGATGTGTATGATTATGATACGGCGTTCAATCCATTCAAGATGAGTATATGATGGTTAGATGGTCATAGAGGCAGGTTGTAATATGGGCAAGGGAACGCCTTGCCCAATATCATGACCTTAAATTTAAATATCCAAATTTCGCACACGCTTAGCGTGGGTTTGGATGAAGCGCTTGCGCGGAGGCACGCTCGCCCCCATCAGCATATCGAATATCTTATCGGCTTCGGCGGCATCTTCAATGGTCACTTGAAGCAAGGTGCGTTTTTCGGGGTTCATGGTCGTCTCCCACAATTGGTCGGCGTTCATCTCGCCCAAGCCTTTGTAGCGTTGGACATGCACCTTATCGGGGTCTTTGAATTTCTTGAGTGCCTTATCCAAAATTTGTTGCTCGCTCAGACCGGGTTCGCTATAGAAATATTCTTGTGTTTTCCCTTGCTTGAGCAAGAATATCGGCGGTTGTGCGATGAACAAATGCCCCTCTTGGATGATTTGTGGCACATGACGGAAGAAAAATGTCAGCAACAAGGTGCGGATATGCGCCCCGTCTACGTCGGCATCTGCCATGAGGATGATGCGCTGATAGCGCAATTTGGTGATGTCGAAATCTTCATGGATGCCTGTCCCAAGTGCGGCGATGATGGCTTTGACCTCGTTGTTATCGAGAATTTTATCCAGATGGGCGCGTTCTGTATTGAGGATTTTTCCACGCAGGGGCAAAATCGCCTGAAAGTGACGGTCACGCCCTTGCTTGGCGCTCCCGCCAGCGCTATCACCTTCGACGATATACAATTCCGAATTGCTGAAGCGTCCATGCACCGAACAATCGGCGAGTTTGCCCGGTAGTGTGCTACTTTCCAGTAAGCTCGGACCGCTCCGCACCAAATCACGCGCTTTTTTGGCGGCTTCGCGGGCGCGTTTGCTCAACAGGCATTTTTCGACAATTTTGCGCCCTTCACGCGGGTTCATCTGCAAAAATTCTTGGAATGCCTCCGATACCGCCTGTGAAACCACCCCTTGCACCTCTGGATTGAGCAATTTCACTTTGGTTTGGCTCTCGAATTGTGGATTGGGGTGCTTGATGCTGACAATCGCCGTCAGCCCCTCTAGTGTATCATTCCCCGAAAAATTCACATCTTTTTCTTTGAGATAGCCTTCACTACGCGCATAACGGTTAATCACGCTGGTGATTGCCGAGCGCATCCCCGTCAGATGTGAGCCACCATCGGGTGTGCCAATGGTGTTAGCGAATGCCAGTTCGGTGACAGTGGTCGAATCGGTATATTGAAAGGCGATTTCGACACCAATGGTATAGGTC
>PGTJ01000564.1 GCA_002794515.1 Phototrophicales bacterium | reverse complement strand
TCCACAAATAGAGGATTTAATCGCACAGGTCAAATAAGGAGAAATGGCTATGCCGTCTGCACTCATTTGGGGCGCATCGGGTGGTATTGGGAGCGCATTGGTGAATTTGCTCAAACAAAAAAATTGGACGGTATTCGGTGTGGCGCGGGATGAGAATAAAATCCCCGCCTCTGCCAATGGTCATTTCACTTGCGATGCCGATGACCCCGCCAGTTTTGATCAAGCCGTCAGCCTTATCGCCCGCCAAACAGACGGCATTGATTGGATGGTATATGCCATAGGTGGCATTCGGGCTAATCTTATCGAGAAAATGCCCATCGAAGATTGGCATACCACCTTCACTATCAACTTACATGGCGCGTTTTATGCCACCCGCGCCAGTTTGGATATTTTGAATAAACAGGCACACCTGACCTTTCTGGGCGTGTATCCAGAAAAAATTACCCTACCCCGCATGAGCGCCTATACCGCCGCGAAGGTTGGGCTAGAGGCATATGTGAACATCCTCAAAAAAGAACATCGCAAACACATCATCACATTGGCACGATTGCCTGCGGTGAATACCCCTTTCTGGCTGAATGTGCCGTTCAAAATGCCCGACTATGCCCTATCGCCCGAATCGGTTGCACAAAGCCTGCTCATGCACTATGATAAGGATATCGGTGAAGATTTGAACATTTAACCCGCCTATTTTCGTTCATGTAACGCTTCTCATAACCCTCTCATTAGCAATTCATAGAAAATTATGGCGATTTCTGAATAATCATGCCATATTGAGTGGGATATGAAAAACACTAGAAAGAGTTCGTGATGACGTTACAATTACAACACACATGGGAATATCGCCTGATGACATGGGCAGAAGAAGCCTTACAAAATGCACTTCCAATGCCTCATATTCATGCCGATAATTCCATTTTGGATATTGCATATCAACATTGTAGCGATGTCACCAAACATCATAGTCGCACATTTTATATCGCTTCTGGCTTGTTGCCCCCAGAAAAACGTCGCGCCGTGCGGGCATTATATGTCTTTTGTCGTGTGACCGATGACATTATCGATAAAAATACCGATGCTAATCGACGCGAAACC
>PGTJ01000163.1 GCA_002794515.1 Phototrophicales bacterium | reverse complement strand
GGCGGTGGCATTTATAACCTCGGCGATATGCAACTGGACGGCGTGACCATCCGCCAGAACACCGCCCCACAGGGCAGTGGTGTGTATCAGGGGCAGTGATGAATAACGCCTTAACCTTAGCTATATCGCCTAAACTGCAGTCAAAGCACACCCATTAACGTTCCCGCTCCGCAAATGCCCGTGTCAACGATGCCCACTCATCCAACGTGAGTGTTTCGGCGCGTCGCATTGGATCTATGCCAGCCGATTGGCAAAGTTGGCTGGCTTGGTCGGATGTGATAGCTAAATTGCCCGATAGCGCATTTTTCAGTTGCTTGCGTTTTTGACCAAATCCTGCCCGTACCACACAAAAAAACAGCGCCTCACTGGGAACAGCCACAGGCGGGGTATCATAGGTGATGACACGCAACACAGCGCTCCCCACCTCTGGTCGAGGATAAAAAATGGCGGGATTAAACCGCGTGGCAATATCGGGTTTGCCATAAAACTGCACACTCACCGCCAATACGCTCATGTCGGGTGGTTTGGCAACGACCCGCTCCGCCACTTCGGTTTGAATGGTCATGATGAGTTTCGTTGGGCGGTGAATCGTCTCTAATAGGTGACGCAAAATGGCGCTGGTGATGTAATATGGCACATTTGCCACTACCACATATGGGTCATCACCCATGACTTGGTGTAAATCGATGGTGAGAATATCGGCAAGGTGTAATTCAACATGCGGATAGGGTCGCATCTGAGCGCCTAAAATCGGGAATAGGCGTTCATCCACCTCCACAGCCACCACCCGTTTGGCATGTTGTGCCAATTTTTCGGTGAGTGCGCCCGTACCTGCGCCAATTTCGAGGACAGTATCATCTGGGTTGAGTTCGGCAATGCTGATAATTTTCTCTAGGGCATTGGGGTCATTGAGAAAATTTTGCCCCAAACTCTTTTTGGGGGTGATGTCATGTTGTTCTAACAATTGTTTGGGGTTGCTCATGATAAAATTCCTCGTATCATTTTCAAATGCTCATCTCACATCATTTATACAGACAGAGGTGTTCTGTGCGACAAATTGTAATCGGTACGACCAATTTAGGCAAAATGAATGAATATCAGGTGTTATTAGCAGGAGCGAATATACGCCTGCTGAGTTTACGCGATATTGGCTTATCGGCGATGGATGTCGAAGAAACAGGCACCACGTTCAGCGAAAATGCCCAAATCAAAGCCTTTGCTTATGCCAAAGCCAGCAATCGATGGGCGTTAGCCGATGATAGCGGGTTATGTGTCGATGCGCTAGGGGGCGCGCCAGGGATATATTCCGCACGTTATGGCGATATTCACACATCCGAAGAACGCAGACGCTACTTACTCGATCAAATCAAAGATGTGCCAGAAGAAAAACGCACCGCCTATTTTGAATGTGTGATTGTGATCGCATCACCAGAAGGCATCATCGCTCAAACCGAAGGACGGTGTTATGGGAGCATCACCTTCACCGAATTGGATGAAGGCAAAGGATTTGGTTATGACCCCATCTTCATCCCACAAGGTTATGATAAAACCTTTGGACAGTTGGATGAGATGATTAAACATGAATTGAGCCATCGCGGAATTGCCGCCAGAAAGATGGTCGAATTGCTTCACAATTTAGCCATATCCTAAACCAGCGATTGGGCATGACAAGGTTATGCCCAATGAACTACAATATCCCCAAATAATGTTATATCACCCCAAAAAGGAGTTTTTTTATGACTACTTATGAAACCATCTTAGTCGAAACACCCGTTGATGGTGTGGGTCTCATCCGCATGAACCGACCACAAGCCCTGAACGCGCTCAATAGCCAAATTACCCATGAAATTTTTACGGCGATGGAAATGTTTGACCGCGACCCGTCTATCGGGTGCATCATCCTGACGGGCAGTGATCGCGTCTTCGCCGCAGGGGCAGATATTAAACAAATGTTAGATACCACCGCCATAACCATGATGGCAGGTGGCGATTTCACCGATTGGTCGCGCATGACACGCATTGGCAAGCCGATTATCGCCGCCGTGAGTGGCTTCGCGCTCGGTGGTGGATGCGAAATCGCCATGATGTGCGACATGATTATCGCCTCAGAGACGGCACAATTCGGACAGCCCGAAATCAATTTGGGTATTTTGCCCGGCGCAGGTGGCACACAACGCCTAACACGCGCCGTTGGCAAAGCCCTAGCGATGGAGATGTGCCTCACTGACCGTCGCCTCAGTGCTGATGAAGCCAAACATTACGGCTTGGTCAATGCCGTATATCCAATTGAGGTATACCTGAATGAGGCGATTAAACTAGGGCAAAAAGTCGCCTCGCTCTCACAAGTGGCTATCCGTCTGACCAAAGACGCGGTGAACAAAGCCTTTGAATTGAGCCTGCAAGAGGGGCTGAATTACGAAAAGCGCAATTTCTATCTGCTATTTGGCACAGAAGACCGCACCGAAGGCATGAGCGCCTTTGTCGAGAAGCGCAAACCAGTGTGGAAGCACAAATAAATATCGCAATATTTTTGTGCAATAATTCACAAAGATTAACGTTTTGTTAAATATATCCAATATCAATTGTTCATTTTGCATAATTGGTGTATAGTGAATATATACCGATAAACAAGTGAGATATTGAGGAAAAACGCCTATGTTTAACAACGAATATATTGCCAAGAAAATGCACGAAGACCGTCAACGTGAATTACGCGGTGGGAATCGCAATAACACCATCGTTGAAGTTGTGACCGAATATGCAGAAGAATACCGCGAATCGCGCCGCGAAGAACGCCGTGACCGTCGCGGGTAATCTCCCAAGATAGCAATTCTCCTCCGTTTTGCACAGCACCCCAACACCCGTTGGGGTGTTTTGATTATGCGTTATAATATGCTTATGAATATCATCTATACACACAACCTCAACGGGCGTTTAGAGCATTTTCCGCGCCTCTTCACATATATCAAACGGCTTGTTGGCGGGCTATCGCCCAAACCATTGTTGCTAGATTTAGGCGGATCATGCACCACAGACCAATGGCATTGCCGTGCGACAGACGGACGATCGGCGCTTATCGCCCTCGATGCGATGGGATACCATGCTGTCAATATATACGGGTTACTCTCGGCAAATAGTTACGCCAAACTCAAAGACCAAGTGCTGATGACGTTGGTGCATGATGCACAAGTGCATATCATCAACAATGTAGTCATCAGTTTGTCACCAACACCATCGATGGGTGTATGGATGCCTCAGGTTTGCCTCGCGGCATCCGATAGCACACATATGCAAGATGATTGGTTATATCTACAAAAAATTGCAGGTGATGAAGTCGGGGTTGTGCAAATAAACGGGAATGCCATTCATCATTCCATCCACAAAATCCCCGCCAACACCATCCCAGACCCAACCATCAGTGGCGTGGTCGATTTTGTGTTGGCAGAGGCAAAATTATATCGAGATAAAAAATAACATTCAGGGATATATATCCCCGATGACCATCACCGTTGAGGCGGGCAAATCGTCATCAGGAAAATCGAATTGCAAATTCACACCATGCACACCATCATATCCACCGAAATGGATGGTGAACGGCGCACCCTCTTGTGGAAAATCGAGCAGAATTTGGTCGAGGTAAATATCGCCAACACGCCACCGCCAACCATCTAATGCCCCACCACTGGTATTGATGATGCGCTCACCATCGGCGTTATACACATGCACAAATGTCCCCATAATCAAATCCTTGACTTCTGGGGCGATAAAATCCACTTGCCAAAAAATACGGATGAGATTTGTATCGAGCGTATATCCCATCAGGCGCAACCCCTGCATGGTGGGGACATCCATCCGCACATCCAAAAACCGCATTAGTTGATCGTAGGATGGTAAATAATGGAAGTTGATATGGGTATTATCGCGCAAACCTAATTGGCGGGTGAAATAGGTGATGGGCTTATCTGAACCTGTGGTGATATAAATACCACCATTGGCAGGATATATCGTGAAAAGCGGGGCGCGTGTATCGCGGATGACGGGGAATGTCCGCCCCGCAAAACTGTTCAGAATCCATTCAGGCATATCGGCAAAAACAACATCTGGCACATCGGTTAGCCATGCGCTGAATTGCAATCCCGTCTCAATAGGCAATGCACCTAAGCCATGTGCGCCTGGGGTGTGCATCGTCTCTTGGCTGAAGCGCGCATGATTGACCAACATCAAACCCGCCCAACAACATATCACCAGCGCCCCAACCGTCAACAATGGCGATCGGACGGGCATGGGCATGATCGATGCGAGGGTTTTTATCCCCAAAACAAGCAACACCGCGCCCATCGGCACACCAAGCAATTGATAAAAGGGATGGACTAAATTACCCGTATAGGTCATGGGGATAATCGGGATAAAAAACCAGATGAGGGCGATGCTCCAACCATCGGCATCTTTTTCGCGCCTATAAATCATCCACAATGCTCGTCCAACACCGATAGCAATGAGAATTGCGCCGATGATGTGCGCTGGCTGTGAGAGCGCATGACGCAACGCCATATCTTGTATCGGGGCATCTGTGCCACGAATCAGTTCGTAATCACCACCTGTGACCAAGCGCACAGCGTGTTCCAGCGCATTCAGTGTGAATTGTGCGGGATTGCGCCCAAAATCGCTCATCTCGGCGCGGATGGTTTGCCAATCGCTCATCAGCGTCAGCACATAGGGCAGGGTGATGATGATGACGATACCGATACCGATGATAACCGCCCGCCAATTCACCCGTTTATGAAAGATCAACAAGAACAAGGCTAATGGCACAGCCCATAAAAATGCCAACAGATACGAATTGGCGACCAATGCAAATAACACCGCCGTGAATATGATACGCTGGGTTGGACGGCGCGTTCGGTTTAATAAGACAGGCATAAGTTGCCATAGTATGGCAGTGGCATAAAACGGGAGCAACGACTGCACCCATGTGGTACGGCTATATTCGATGATGAACGGATTGACCGCCATGATGAGCGCCACGACCAACGCCCACCGCGCACCAACCATATACCCCGCGATGCGATACGCCATCCATACTGCCAATGTATTCAGGGCGATAACCCCTATTTGTACGCCTAAGATAGAGCGCGTCAATGCCACTACGGGCAAATACATATACCCCGTCATGGGGGCGTTGGCAAATAAGACCGATGTGCCTTGCCCAATGGTCGGAAAAACACCATTATCTAACGTATGGAGTGCCTGCCAAATGGGGTAGGCTTGGTCGATGTTGTGTTCGATATACAACAAATAGCGAAATCGGACGATGAGCGCCAACGCTAAGATCAGCCACAGCATGAATTTTTGGGGTGTCATGGTTTGTATGTTCATGCGCCCATTATAAGCACGGTGTGAGGATGATGCAATACACTACGCCCTTACCAAATGGAGTAGTGGGCATTATCATAGAATTATGTCTATCATCATTATTTTTGTCATTATCGCATTTTCGAGCTTTGTGCAAACCGCCAGTGGCTTTGGGATTGCCCTGCTCGCCACGCCATTGCTCATCAACCAAATTGGATTGGCGACAACGATACCGCTTGTGGCGCTCATCGCCATGTTATGCCGTTTATTGATGCTCATTCATTATCATGCCCACTTTAATATCGATGAAGTATGGCGCTTGATGGTGACAGCGCTAATCGGTGTGCCATTGGGCTTTTTTTTGTATATCAGCATGGATAAGCACACGGTCGAGGTGGTATTGGGTGTGATTGTAGTGGGATATGCCCTTTTTTCGCTCATCAGCCCCAAAGTGCCACCGATGGATGATAACCGTTGGGCATATGGATTTGGGTTTATCGCGGGGATATTGGGCGGGGCATATAATATGGGCGGGATGCCCGCCGTGATTTATGGTGTGGGGCGCAGGTGGTCGCCCAAGACATTTAAGGGCAATTTGCAACTGATAGCGCTGGTCACAGGCTCTTTCGTCATCTTCACACGGGGGACAAATGGCGAATATACACCCGACATATTGGGATTAATGCTCATCGGCGTACCAGCAACGGTGTTGGGGTCGCTCTTGGGCTTTGCCAGCGATACATACCTGCAGGGCACGTTATTTCGGCGCATTGTCTTG
>PGTJ01000665.1 GCA_002794515.1 Phototrophicales bacterium | reverse complement strand
TAGAAACCGATTTGCCCGTCTGCAATGTGACCATCGCTGGATGTGTTTCGCCTGGGAATGGGCTACCATCTTCATGAATGGCACGCCAACGCGGGTCGATGGATGTGCGCCCTTTCATTTGTTCCTGCGTTAATCCCAAAATACGCTCTGCGGCACGATTGCATGTCAGGATAGAACCATCTTTAGCGTGTACGACAATCCCTTCAGACATGCTGGTCACCACCGAGCGATAACGTGCTTCACTTGCGTGCAGAGCTTTATCTGCCTCGCTGATGTCGGTCATGTCACGCACAACGGCATAAATCCAATCGCCATGTCGGCGACACCGCCATTCAATCAGGCGATATTCACCATCTTTACAGCGAAACCGATTTCGCAAATGCTTTACAAGTTGATAGGCTTGCAAGCGAAAGAGCGCCTCTTCGGTCATTGGGATGTCCTCTGGATGCACATACTGAAGCAGTTGCGTACCAATTAAATCCTCTAATGGATAGCCCAAAACATCCCATGACTGGCTCAGTTGACGAAAATAACCATCTAAATCGGCAATACATAATAAATCTAAAGCGAGTGTAAAAAAATTTTCGTATATGTTATCTTGTTTATGATTTTCAATCATCATCAATAATGCCTCAATGT
>PGTJ01000236.1 GCA_002794515.1 Phototrophicales bacterium | reverse complement strand
GTTATGCTTGAACCTGTGGTAACTACACCCAATTATTGCCCCTCATGCCATAACAAAACACATTTCACATTCATTGGCACGCAAAATTGGCCCCCCCGCGTGGCACAAAAATTGGGCATCCCCTCACAAACAACCTTATGGCGCTGTGATAATTGCCATACGACCATCACCAAAGCGTAAGATTTAGGCGCATGTGCGCGTCTTATCACCAGAAACGATTTCAATTTATCATAAAGAGGATATTTCAACGTGGATACAAAACCAGTCGCAGTTACGGATGCCGATTTTCAGACGGAAGTCATCGATTACGAACTTCCTGTGTTAGTGGATTTTTGGGCGGAATGGTGTGGTCCGTGCCGCATGGTCGCCCCAGTTTTAGATAAACTGGCAGGCGAATATGCAGGCAAAGTGCGGATTGCCAAAGTCAATGTCGATGAAAATCCGGGCTTATCGCAATATTTTCAGGTGATGAGCATCCCAACACTGATGATGTTCAAAGAGAAACACCTTGTCTTCAGCCAACCGGGTGCCTTGCCAGAACCTGCTGTACGCAGTTTGCTCGATCAACTCATCGCGCTCCAAATTCCCCCGCACGATGGGCATGACCACAGTCATAGTCATGAAGGCGAAACAGAAAACGAATAACCGAGGGCGCGATATGCGCCCTCGTGTTATTATGGCACAATAATCGGCACAACATACTGTTGCAAATCGCTATAATCGGGTGCGGCGACCAAAATGCGTATCTGATAACTGCCCGATGGCAATGCGGGTAAGATACCCAATTGCCCATTCACAGGCGTAAAAATACGATCTTGGAGGGGTGTCCAACTGCTCCATTCGCCACCAATGATGTCGATGCCAAAATATGCGGCTTGGTCGGGGGTAAAATCGACCACCCCAATAATCGGCATAGGCAAATTGACCACCTCATTGGCTTGTGGCGATAAAATATACGCCGTTACAGGTCTGCTACCCGTGCCAAATCCGCCTGCACCTGCATAACTCAACAACTCTGGGGTACATTCGATTGTCGGCAAAAAGGCTAAATTTGCGCCTTGTGCATAAATTTCGGCATTTGCCGCATCAGATGGTTCTACGGGTGGGGCGATAAACCACTGTTCGCGTGCGCCGGGCGTGGTTGATATGGCTTCGATCGGCACACGACAATAACGTGGTGGTGGTGGCGGGGTCTGACCCGCGCCAACTTGGAATTGAATGGCGTTGCCAATTTCGGGTGGTAAGGGAATAACCACGGTACGATACACTCCAGGGCTGACCAATTCAACATAAGACCCGCCCGTAGGAATGGCTAATTGTGGCGATTGCACATTTTGTGGCACGAGGTTGCCTGCACCATCGGGTAACAGGGCTGGATAATCGAAGAGATATTCCGAGATAGTGCTATTGCATCCTGTTGCGGGGTCGGTGAGCGTACGCACATCACAAATGCGGGTGAAGGTCAATCCAGACGGTTGATTCACCGTATCCGATACATGCTGACCGTCTACACGAAATTCATCGAAATAAACAGGATTGCGATAAATGGTATTGATGACCGTATTCCAGATAGGCGCGGCACCTGCCAAACCCGATACATTGCTCATCGGGTCGTTGTTATTATTCCCCACCCACACACCAATTACCACATTGCGCGTATAACCGACTGTCCAGTTATCACGAAAATCATCGGTTGTACCCGTCTTGACTGATGAGGCGATATTGGGGGTATTAAGCGGGCTATTCGCGCCCATGGCAGGTGTACGAGCGGCATTATCGCCCAAGATACTGGTGATCATGAAGGCGATGCGCGGGTCTAGGACTTGTGACCCCAAGCCTGTGCGTTGGATGGTGGCACTGTTATGCGTCCCCTTGCTCGGACATCCATTTTCATATTCATAGATAATCACATTGCGACTATCCATCACACACAAAATTGAGGTGGAATTGACCAACACCCCCTGATTGGCGAATACGCTGTATGAACGGGTGAGTTCCAACAAGGTGACATCACCACCACCGAGTGTGAGCGCTGGACCGTATAACGAAGCATCGCGCCCCAATGTGCGGATGCCGAGTCGCTCAGCAAATGCCAAGAAATAATCGACTCCCACACCCCGCAACACCTGCACGGCGGGGATATTATAACTATTCGCCAATGCACGGCGCATGGTCATCGGTCCGTGGAAGGTGCGGTCATAATTGCGTGGTTCGTATGGTGCTTGACCGGGTTGTGGGATGACGATGCGCGTATCCCAAATCACATCACCCGGCGACATACCCCGTTCTAAGGCGGCGGCGTAAGTCAGGGCTTTGATGGTACTGCCCGGTTGCCGACGGCGAATGGTCACATTGACCCGCCCATCAATGGCATCGTTGTAATAATCAATACTACCAACCATCGCCAAAATTTCGCCTGTGGTGGGGTTCATGACCAAAACGGCGGCGTTGCTCACATTATTCCGCGCCAAATTCGCCACTTGTTGGGCGGCAATGGCTTGGATTTCATCATTCAGGCGCACATCCACCGTTGTATACACCTGCAATCCACCTCTGGCGACATCTTCGGGGCTATATCCCAAACTAAGCATCAGGCTTTCGAGTTCGTTGGTAGCATACACCGTAAAATGAGGCGCTCGCAAATCGATATAACTATTCACAAACGATAACCCTTGCCGAACTGCCTCATCCATCTGGGCTTGGGTGATATACCCCTCTTCGACCATCTCGTTCAACACCAACAACCAACGTTGTTGCACACGTCGTTGCACATCGGCATCGGGGTTGAGCGGGTCTAAATCGGCGGGGGCTTGGGGCAATCCTGCCAACAGCGCCGCCTCGCCCAAGGTCAGGTCTTTGGCATCTTTGCCAAAAAAGACTTGTGCGGCAGTTTGTGCGCCATATGCCAGATTGCCATAATAAATTTCATTGAGGTACATCTCTAAAATTTTATCTTTGCTCATGCGCCCTGTGAGGGCAATCGCCAAGAGGATTTCTTCTGCCTTGCGTTGGGCGCTCCGCTCGGCGCGATATTCGGGCGGGAATAACACATTGCGTACCAATTGTTGGGTGATGGTGCTACCGCCTGTACTTGCACCGCTCAAGCCCAAATAACCGGTGAGCGAGACGAATGTTGCACCAATATCAATGCCGATATTGCGATAAAAGCCATCATCTTCGGTAGCGATAGTGGCTTGAATGAGATATTCTGGAAATTGGTCGAGGCTGACCGTGGTGCGCCGACCTTCATTGAACACCTCAAACAACGGTTGTCCATTGCGGTCATAAATAAATGTGCTTTGAAATTGTTGATAGGTGTCGATTTTGGCGAGGCGCTCATTCAACAAATCACCAACACGGGCGTACGCCAATGCGCCCGCCACAGCCGTGAGGATGGTCAGACCGCCACAAAATGTGAGGAATAAGCCGATGAATACCGCCCAACAACCCACTCGCGGGGCGCGTGCGCGAGCTTTGCGCGATGGCAATTGCGTCTCTTGTGGGATAGTTGCTCTGGGTGGTGGTGCGGGGATGATTGGTTGTGGCGGTGGTGGCATAAAGCGACGGTCATTTGGATTAACCACCCGCGGATTGGGTTGTGTCATCTGAGACGAGACTCGCGGGTTCGCCACCGTATGTTGTGGATTTTGCACTGTTTTAGATTGTATCGTCTGCCCGCCAAAATCGGGATTGGGGTCTAATCCACCTGTACCGGGCAAGGTCGGCTCAGATGATGCTTTGCTGGGCATGGTGACGAATAAACTACCCACATGTTGTACAGGTGGTGCTTTTTCAGTGGGTTCTTGGGGCAATTTGAACGGCACATCAGCATCTTCTTCATCGGTGGGTGTGATGGCTGGACGTGGCACGGTTTGGATGAAATCTTCATCTGTCTCTGGTTTTTTATAGAGGATGGATTCATCTTCTGGCAAGCCACGTTTGAGTGGCGGGTCGCTGGCATGAAGACGGGCAATTTCATCGGCATCCATCTCTGTATTCGATAATGATGCTTTTGGTCGGGGTGCGGTCATATCGCTGGTGACTACAGGCACATCTTCGGTATCGGCTTTATGGATATTGCCTTCATAACCGGGTTCGATGGGCAAATGAAAGGGCATATCATCATCGTGGGGATGATTTTTCTTTGGATCATCGGGCATGGTCAATCCATCCTAAATCGTATCGTGTTTTTATCTTATGTTTTAGTTTACCCCATTTTTGCCAATCTGCGGATAGACGGATACAATACGGCTAGGCTACGAGAACAAAATAGCCCCGCGAGGGGGCTATGGAT
>PGTJ01000367.1 GCA_002794515.1 Phototrophicales bacterium | reverse complement strand
TATCAATAGTTTTGAACGGGCATTCTTTGCCGAGACAAATACCATCCGTTTAGATGGGGGTGGTTTGTTGGGATTTGGTCAGGTTTATGAACAGGTGGCGCTAGATATGACCGACCCACGTAAAATTGCGGGTTATCCACATACCAAACAGGCGTATCAAGATGCACAGGCATTGGTGAATAGCTGGGATGGTCAACTGGTGGTTATCCTCATCCCAGTGCGCGAATTGGTATATGAAACGCTCACCGCGCCGATTTTAGGTGAGGAGACCATGACCATTTTTAGGCATAATCATCAGACGATGCGCGATTTGTGTGATGAATTATTGCTCACCTGTCTGGACATGTTGCCCATTTTCGCCCAATATGCCCAACAAGGCGAATTGCTCTATTATACCGAAGATATGCACCTCAATCCTCGTGGCAATGAAGTATTAGCACAAGCTGTTTACGCCTTTTTGCAACATAACGGATTGTTGCTAAAAGCACAATCTTAGCGTATAGTGTAAGTAGCAACACCTTTTTGCATATTTACCAGAGAGGAAAATCAGATATGCGTTACATGCGTTTTGTTCTTTCGGGATTGCTGGTTGCGTTGTTCCTATTCATGACCACTGCCACATTCGCACAGGATGTCATCAATATTGGTGATACGGTCGAGGGAACAATCAATAATGCAGATGTACAATATACCATTAACTTGGAAGCTGGACAGTTGGTGATTATGGCGATTACTGCTATCAATGCCGATGTGTATGTGTCTGTGATTGACTCGCAATTTTTAGAAATTGCCTACGACTATGGTGATACCACAGACCTCCCATATGTAGCATTTATCGTTCCTGCAACAGGTACGTATACCATTCGCTTGGGGTCGTATGGAAGTAGCACACGCTTTACCTTATCTGTGAAGTTGGGTGATATTAGCTCCGTTACAGTGAACTCGCCAGTAGATATTCAATTTAATGGCACACCTCAATTTTTCTCGTTTGAAGGCAATGCGGGTGATGTTGTCACCATTTTGGCATCTAATCCCAATTACTTGAGCATCGATATGGAACTTTTTGGTCCAGACGGCACATCGGTCTCCAAAAACAGCAATATCTTTTACTATAATCAGTTGCGTCGTGTCATTTTGCCCCTTTCGGGGGTCTATTTCCTCAAATTGTCATCGGTTTCTGTTTCAGATGTTGCAGAAACAGTCACATTATCTGTGGCAACAGATGAGTTGTTGAGTTTGGATAACGGTAGTGTGACTGTCACCATTTTAGCAGGAGATGTCGATTTTGATGTGGTGCGCTTCACTGCCAAAGCCGGCACAACATATGTGTTGAATGTGGCTGTTGATAATCCCGATAAAGGGGCGAATATCGAATTTAGCCTGGGCGTAGATGAATATGGTTTTGACATCAGCGCCAGTGCGAGAATTCGCAATATTTCAGCAGGGAGCTTTGAATTTTCACCGCGCGTGGATGGTGTCATTTCATTCATCGTCTCAGAAGAAAGTTTCTTTAGCTTTGGCGATGCTCCAACCAATATCACGTTGAGCATCACCACCAAATAAAATCGGGATTGCCGAACATCATGATTTGCAACAAGACAAGGGTGTTATGCCCTTGTTTTTGTTTTATGATAAGTGGTCATGGATTGCCCTTTTTGTGTGGGTTAAATTTTGTTATAGTTTTGGAGTGAATGGTCTCTATCAGATAAAGGAATAGGTATACTATGGCAAAAATTGGCTTGTTTTATGGCAGTAGCACAGGCAAAACCGAAGCGGTGGCGTATCAAATCAAAGAAGAATTTGATAAGCAAGCGGGTGCTGGCACAGTCGAGGTGCATAATATCGGTAGCGCCACACCAGAACAGGTATTGAGTTATGAGTATCTTATCATGGGCATTCCGACATGGAACACCGGCGAATTGCAAGATGACTGGGCGGTGTTCTTCCCCAAAATTGCCAACATGAATTTTAACGGCAAAAAGGTGGCTATCTTTGGTTTGGGCGACCAAAATGGGTATGGGTTTAACTTTTTGGATGCTGTTGGCATGTTGGGTGATGAATTGATGCTTCATGGTGCCGATGTGTATGGTGTGTGGTCGACCGAAAAGTATCAATTTAACGAATCTAAAGCCCGTATCGAAGGCGAAAATTATTTCATTGGTTTGGGAATTGATGAAGATGGTCAGAGCGATCTCACGGCAGGGCGGATTCAACAATGGGTGAAGGACGTAAAAGCCGAATTTAACCTATAATGGATAACAATGCCATTTGAGGCATGACTGATTTATCATGCCTCTATATTTTTTCTTGTATACCATATTTGGATACAAGTTTTATCATATGGATGATGCACAGATGACCGACTCATCGAATACCGCGACATTACAAGCCTTATTGCAGTATGCGCTCCCATTGGGTAGTACCTTACTAGCGGGTTCGCCCGATATAACCATCCAATGGGCGGTGACGATTCGCGCCCAACCACCAGCCTTCCCCGATATTAATGGAGGGGAATTGGCGCTCGTCTCGATGGATATTGTGCG
>PGTJ01000581.1 GCA_002794515.1 Phototrophicales bacterium | reverse complement strand
GTACTGTGATTCGCACCTGGAGTCGTGCCAGCACCATCTTCCCGCAAATGGTTGGTCATACTATAGCCGTTCACGATGGTCGCCGTCATGTCCCCATTTATATCACCGAAAATATGGTGGGACATAAATTGGGCGAATTTGCGCCCACACGGACGTATCGTGGTCACTTAGTCGAGAAAAAGAAGAAGAAATAGAGGGACGACATGGAAGTATATGCCAAATATAAATACATCGCCATCTCGCCCCAAAAATTACGCTTGGTATGTGATCAAGTACGCGGGATGAATGCCGAACAAGCGCGTGTCGTGTTGCAATTTATGCCCCAAAAAGGTGCAGATATTGTCAAAAAGACGCTCGAATCGGCTATGGCAAATGCCGAAAATAATTTTGACCTCGACCCAACCGATATGGTCGTGTCACAAATTTTTGCCGATGAAGCCCCGCGGTCACGCCGTGTTAAGGCAGGGGCGCGTGGTCGCTATAAACCGCGTGTCAAACGTGCTTCACATCTGACAGTGATTTTGGCACAACGGGAGGCTAAATAATGGGACGTAAAGTACATCCTATCGGATTTCGGTTGAAGATTAATCGGGATTGGGATGCGCGGTGGTATGCCGAAGGCGACAAATATGTCGAATTGTTGCATGAAGACCGCAAAATCCGCGAGTTTATTCGTAAAGAGGGCGAAAAAGCGGGCATTTCTAAAATTGAAATTGAACGCCAAAGCAATCAAGTGGTGGTCAACATTCATACCGCTCGTCCGGGCATCTTAATCGGTAGCAAAGGCGCGGCGGTCAAGACCTTGAAAACGGGCATCGAAAAGTTGACCGGTGGCAAGAAATGCAATGTCAAAGTGACCGAAATCGAAAAACCCGATCTCGATGCCACATTGGTTGCCGAAAATATCGCTGGACAGTTGGAACGCCGTATTGGTCATAGCCGTGCTATCAAACGCGCCATTAGCCAAGCCATGCGTCAAGGCGCACAAGGTGTGCGGGTGAATGTCAGTGGT
>PGTJ01000577.1 GCA_002794515.1 Phototrophicales bacterium | reverse complement strand
ATGTTGAGTAGGATTGTAGATATATCGTAGCCCACAATTGACACAATCACGAAAAGCAGTTTAGAAGGATTAAACATCATGCCCATGAATTTAGACAGCAGTTTTTCGGTATACCACTTGGTGGAACGCCTACAAAATGTCAAGACACAATTACTCCAAGACCGCAAAACGATGAATGTCATCAGCTACGAGATCGAAAATGCGACGATTATCGACCACGCCAAGACGCGGATTTTTTCGAGTTTTCAGCGCATGAGCCGCTTTTTGCCTCAAGCAAAACGATATGAAAAGCTCGCCAAAAATGCCGAAGCAATTTACGTCTTCGGCATTCCCGATGTCAAAGTGCCAGACATTGAGAACATCACCTACATCCCCATTGAACCACACTTCCAATTGGCAAAAGAGTGGTTTTTGGTATCTTTTGGCAGACCATTCGCCAGCGCGCTGGCTACCCAAGAACTCACACACATTGACGACCCCGACAACACCCGTCAATTCCGAGGGGTATGGACATTCGATGTGGGAATGGTCGCCATTTTAGAAGAATGGCTCACGCGCATTGTGGATGCCGAACCACAATGGGTGACAGAAGAAGATCTCGACTATGACAACAAAGAGCAGTTGGTGAATAATATTTATCACCGCATGATGAAACGCATTGGCACAAACACCTTACAACCCACATCAATCGAGAGAAAAACAACCAAAACCGATACCAAAGAAAATTTGCGTGTGGTCATCCGCAACACCTTACAACCCCAATTATATAACAGCAAAATATCGGCATTATAAATAATAAAGGGCGCGAGATTGCGCCCTTTTTGTCGGCTTGTATTATCTGAATTTCGCCATCACCTCATCCAGCACTTGCTTGCTTGGGCGAACCCGTTCTTGGGGCAATGTCCCCAATGCGCCTTCATACACATCTTCGAGTTGTGCCAATGTGGGGCGTGGTTCTTCGTAATAAATCAGACCTGTGATGAACAATTGCTCACGTTGTGCTTGTTCCAACACATTAATCGCCAT
>PGTJ01000378.1 GCA_002794515.1 Phototrophicales bacterium | reverse complement strand
ATTGTGTTGGGGCATATTGATACTGGTCATAATTGGGGTTATAGGTATTGCTGATGCACAAGAATTGCCACATCCCTATACCGATGATGAGGTGATTATCACCTATTATGAGACGGATAGCCCATTTGGTCCACCACTCGATGCGTTTTTGTTATGGCATAATGTCTGTTGGGAGGCATTCATTTTGCTCAATCCGAATATCGATATTGCACAGCCTATTCCTTATGGCGCACCCATCCGCTTGCCCAAAAATCAGCCTTGTTATCAATATGATGAGCGGGGTTTTCAGATTTGGAGTGAGGGTCCGCATGGCAAAGGTGTGCCACCACGCTTAAAATTTTATGAAAATGGTCAATGGCTGGATGAGCCATATTATTCGACAGATGTTGTCTATGTCTATCGGCAAAAGCTACTCGATATGAAACCTCCTTCGATGCCCACAGCACAACAGATAGCCGATTTGTATAAGGTTTGTGTGGATGATTTATTAGCAGAAAATTATCTGCTCCAACTTGGGGATGCCTATCGGCTGAATGAGATAATCTCGATGGATATATTTATACCCGATGATTTGCCATCATGTCCTGCCACGATTTCGCAGGAAATGGTCGATGGATTCGATTTTGATGCCTATATTATGATTGACACTGATTTTGATATTCTGGAACTATCACGAACATATAACGTATGCCCAGAGGCATTCATCATGGATTATAATATTGGCAAACGATATGGCATCGATACTGGGGCTAATCTAAAAGCGATTTATATCCCCAAAGATGAACCGCCTTGTTATAACGAACAAGGACAGCGCCTCATCTATTTTGATGCCGATAACCAGCGCCTCGATACACCTGTTTATAGCGATTTGCCTGTATATATCACCCAGCCCAACCAAACCTTGCCACAAATCGCCGAAGAGCAGGGGGTGTGTTTGGTCGATTTGCTCCGGGTCAATCAATTTGCCGATTTACCCCTTCCGTTCAGTATCGAGTTATTCATCCCACCTGCACGCCCATGCCCCGCAGATGTCGTGCCAGTCGAGATGACCAGTATCAGCCTGACAACATTGTCTATTCTGACCAATGTGTGTATTGATACATTGGCGCGACTCAATCCACATCTTGTTCGATATACCAATAATTCGGAAAGAACACGCCCGGTCTATTGGCGCACTGCCTTTAACGAACCCTATTGGATACTCACCACCCAAGAAGAATGTTATTACCAATATCAATCACAACTGCGTCCTTCGATTTATGATATTGAGCGCGAATTCAATGTCTGTTATGAAGAATTTATTATGTCTCTATGGGATCAATATGATCGGTTTTACCGCGAAATACCACCAAGCATTGTTGTTTACATCCCCAAGAATGCGCCAGCCTGTTATAACGAACAAGGACAACGCCTCATCTATAAAGATGCTGTGTTTAATTATCTTGAAGCCGAGAGAGGGAATAAACCGATATCGCTGGGGTATTCGGATATGCGCGTTTATCATTCGCAATTATCCGATAGCCTATATGATATTTCTAAGCAGTTCAATGTCTGTGTGCGCGATTTGTTGATGGTCAATCCCCTCCTGCGGCGATATTTGCCACAAGGACATCCTGTGTTCATCCCCAATGTGCGCCCGTGTTATGACCCCGATACAGGCAAACAATGGATTTATGAAGATAACGCAGGCAATCCATTGTCAGAACCAATCCTGAGTGAGTATCTGGTGCATTATGGCGAACCAGTCCCGTTTTACTTGGAATATTTCTACAATGTGTGCTTAAATCGCATTTTAGATGCTACTGAACACGCCAAATTCGAGCGCTTAGAGCATTATCGGGGGTATATCATCCCCACCGATCGACCCCCGTGTTTCGATAAAAATTGGCAAAAAGCCGAATATGTGTGTTATGACCAGCCCATTGGATATGAGCGGGTGTATCAGCCCAATACCACCATGACATTTTCTGTCGATGGCAAATATTGTTACGATTTCAAAGACCCGAACACCGTGATTTGGTATCAGAATAAGCCATATCAGGTGTTTTCTCGTGCCGATAAGTCTTTTTCTATCACACAAGGATTAGTGGCGTGGTGTTTTGGCGGGTCGTTAGATGATTTGCGTGCCATCACATGGAGTGAGGAATTTAGGCAAATTCATCCTGTGAATTATTATATCGCCATCGCCCCATTGCCGACTCGTGATTGTTACCTCACCAATCCATCTGTCCTCGATGGTAAGTTGGTGCATACCGTTGACGAAGGCGAGACGTTGCATCAAATTGCCCAAAAATATCATGTCCCACATCTTTTGATTGCGTGGACGAATGAATTACCCGCCCCTTACACCGTTTGGGCAGGTCAGAAGCTCATCATCCCACAAGGGATTTATACCGAAGACTTGTTGTGGTTGGCAGGATTAGCCATATTATGGTTGGTGTTGATGAT
>PGTJ01000596.1 GCA_002794515.1 Phototrophicales bacterium | reverse complement strand
CTCATCTCCAATGACCGTTATCTGCCCCGTCAACTCCGAAATTTTGGCGATAGATTGGTCTATAGCAATGGCATCATCGTGTTATCGGCGATAGCGGGCATTTTGGTTATCATTTTTGATGCCCGTGAACATAATTTGTTGCCATTATATGCGGTGGGTGTGTTCACTAGCTTCACATTATCACAATCGGGTATGGTGATTCACTGGCTCAAAGAACGTGCCAAGCCCGAATTCAGGATGACCAGTGGTTGGTTTTTCCGTTTGGGGCTGAACGCCTTTGGCGCAGTGTGTACCTTTATTGTCGGTATTGTGTTGCTCGTCACCAAATTCGCCGAAGGGGCATGGATTGTTATGGTGGCTGTGCCAATTTTGATTAGCATGTTCCTCGCTATTCATAATCATTATAACGAGGTGGCGAAATCGCTGACATTAGATGGAATCAAACGGGGACGTTTTGTGCCACCCGCCCAAAAACGCAATCATATCCCGATGGTCGTCTTGATGAACAGCCTCAATCGGTGTTCATTACAGGCGCTTGAATATGCGCTCAATGTGTCGGATACGGTGCGTGTATGTGTCGTCAGTGTTGATCCTGCTGATGTAGAACGGCTACGGCAAAAATTTAAAGAGGTGCATTTAGATCCCGATTTAATTGATGTCGTCCCCTCACCATATCGGGAAGTCGGCAAGCCGTTGATTGATTATTTGCATAAGGTCGATGAAAACAGCGCCATCAAAATTCCAACAATGGTCGTCTTACCTGAATTTGTCGTGAGCAAATGGTGGCATCGGTTTTTGCACAATGGCACCAGTGTCGCTATCCGCGAGGCGTTATATCATGACCAAATCGCCCGCGGAAGGGGCAGACCGATTATCAGCGTACCATACCGCATTGGTGATACCTTATATCAACCCGAAATG
>PGTJ01000259.1 GCA_002794515.1 Phototrophicales bacterium | reverse complement strand
TTCACAATGGCGCTCACGGCGGTGAAAATTTCGGGCAAATTGGTCGTGCCAGTCGCGCCATAAATGAGCGCCGCGCCATACACAAAAAATGCGCTGGCAAACGCGCCCAAGATGAAGTATTTCACACCACTCTCTTCCGATTTCAAATCTTGATGACGGATCGCCGCCAACACATATAATGGGATGCTGAGCAATTCCAGCGCGATGAAGATCACAATGAGGTTATTGGCGCTCCCCATGAACATCATCCCCGCCGTAGAGAACAGCACCATCGAATAATATTCGCCTTGTTCAATACCCATACGACGCATGTAATCCATGCTGAGCAAGATGGTGATCATCGCGCCAATCAACACAACCATGTTCAAAAAGCCACTGAACGAATCGGCAACGAACATGCCCAAAAAGGCGGTGGTATTGGTGTTGAAGGTGAACAAATTCCACACGAATGCCACAATCAACGCGCCCAGCGCCAAAAATGCCGTGTTGTTTTTATGCTCTTTGCCGATGAACAAGTCGATAATCAACAAAAATGTGGTGAAGAGCGCCAAAAAGATGGCGGGCAACGCCACATACAAATTCAAATCGCCAAGTGATGGTATCGTCATAACATTATCCTCATATCCATTGTTGTAGGGATGCGACCGAGCGCATCCCCTACCCTATGATTATCATCATGGCACGAGCGCGACCAATGGCGCAATGTAGGGGGTCATGTTGGCTACCAACTGTTCGGTGGTGGTCGCCATGACATTGAACCAGCCCGTAGGTTGCAAGCCAATCCAGAAGATGAGGATGAGCAATGGCACGAATACCGCCACTTCTTCCCACGAGAGTTGAGGCAGATTTTTATTTTCTTCTTTATCCAATTCGCCCATGAACACTTTTTGGAACATATGGAGCATGTAGATTGCCGCCATAATCACGCCTGTAGTGGCGAACATAGCGAAGAAGAAGCCCAACACATCACTGCCCAATGCGCCGAGCAAGATGGTGAATTCGCCCACAAAGCCATTCAGACCGGGCAAGCCCATACTGCTCAAGGATACGATGAGCGAGATACCGCCCAACAGTGGCATGGCTTTCCAGATGCCACCATACGCCGCCATGAGTTTGGTATGACGACGTTCATACAACATGCCGACAATCAAGAACAACGCGCCTGTGCTGATGCCATGATTGATCATTTGCAAGGTTGCGCCTTGAATCCCTTGTGGGGTGAGCGAGAAGATGCCCAACACCACAAAGCCCAAGTGGCTGACCGATGAATAGGCGACCAATTTCTTCATATCGGTTTGGGCAAAGCTGACCCACGCGCCATAGATAATGCCGATAACACCCAGCGCCGCCACAAACGGAGCCCATGCCACACTCGCTTCGGGGAACATGGTCAGATTGAAGCGAATCATGCCGTATGTACCCATTTTCAGCAACACACCCGCTAGGATGACTGAACCAGCCGTGGGCGCTTGTACGTGGGCATCTGGCAACCAACTATGCAACGGGAATACAGGCACTTTGATGGCAAAGGCGATCAAAAAGCCCAAGAATAAGAAAGATTGTTGGCTGAATACACCATCAAACACGAATGTCAATTCGCCACTTTGAATTTTGGCAACGATTTCGGGCAGGGCAAATGTGCCAGCATTACCACCCACGTACAAAATGGCGATGAGCATCAAAATCGAACCCGCCATCGTATACAAGAAGAATTTCACGGCGGCATATACCCGTTGTTCACCACCCCAAATCCCGACCAAGAAATACATCGGCACGAGGGTGACTTCCCAGAAGATGTAGAAGATGATGAGGTCTTGCACCACAAACACGCCAATCATCGCCCATTCGAGCAACATCATGAACATGTAATATAATTTCATCCGTCCACGTTCTTCAAAGATGTGCGTGGTGAACGAGGCGAGGACTGCCACAGGCATGATAATCGTGGTCAACAAGACCATCAACATGCTGATGCCATCCACACCGACATAATAACTAATCCCAAAACTCGGCAACCAATCGTTGCGTTGCACCATTTGCAAATTGGGGTTACTGGCATCGAACCCAAAGAGCATAATCACAGAGGCGATAAAGGTGACAATCGTGAAGCCGAATGCCGTCCATTTGATCGCATCTTGTTGTTTTTCTTCGTTCAAAAACAGTAAGATTGTCAAGCCCACCATCGGCAAAAAGAGCGTGATGGTCGTGAGCGATAAACTTTCCATAAAAACATTCTCCCTCTATAGGATGATTCTCACTATCAACTCGCACCATTGGTGATGAGTGGCGCGAGCATCAAGACCAACACCAACAACACACCCAAAAACAACGCAAAGGCATATGTGCGGACATAGCCCGTTTGCACATTGCGTAATAATCCACTTGTACGGCGGGCGAGGATTCCTAATCCATTCACCGCGCCGTCAATAATACCCAAATCAATCGGTTTAGAGAGCAACTGCCCGATGGATTTATAACCCTTGAGCAACACCGAGTCGTGGAAATAATCGTGCAGGAACACCCAGTCTACCGCATTCGCCAAAAAATTGGCGATACGCATATATGGGCGGATAATCAAGGCGAAATACACTTCGTCCCAATATAGGCGGGCATTGGCGATTCCCCAAATCACACCAATAGCGGGGTCGGCTTCGAGTGGGTCTTTGCCTTCGGCGTTGATGGCTTTTGTGCCACCATAGATATTCCGCGCCAAGACAATCGCGCCAATGCCAATGCCCAATGCCGTGAGCGCGATGAGTGGTTGGAATGGTGGCAATACGAATGCCGATGCGAAGATGCTATGCTCCAAGAAATTGCCCAGGACGTGCAAGCCCACCGAACCATCTAATCCAAGTGCGAAGATGCCCGCGCCTGTGGGGATGTTGATAAAGCCGATGAACAGGCTGAAAAAAGCGAGGATGATGAGCGGTGTGGTCATGGCGGGACCGCTCTCGCTGGCTTGTTCAGCCGCTTCAGTACGCGGTTTGCCATGAAATACCATCTCGATTTGTCGCCACATATAGAAGGCGGTGAAGCCCGCCGCGGCAATCAATAATCCCAGCGCGATGAAGCCTTTGAGGTTGCCTTTTTCAAACCCGACTAGCCACGCATCGGCTAAAATTTCGTCTTTCGACCAGAAGCCCGCAAAGGGCCACAAACCCGCCAGGGCGAATGTGCCTATTAGATAGGTAATATAGGTGATGGGCACCTTTTTGCTCAGACCGCCCTTGTTCCGCATATCTTGCGGGTCGAACGGTTCATGATGCACATCATCATGATGATGGTCGTCATGACCATGTTCATGCGCGTGATGATGACCATGTTCGACACCATGAATGACCGAGCCACTGCCCAAGAATAACAGGGCTTTGAAGAAGGCGTGGGTCATCATATGGAAGATTGCCGCCACATACGCGCCAAGACCAACCGCCGCCACCATAAAGCCGAGTTGGCTGACGGTGCTATACGCCAAAACGCGCTTAATATCAAATTGACCGAGCGCGATAAACCCTGCGACAATGGCGGTGGTCGCGCCAATCAACACAACGATGAACGAGGTCAATTCGGCATTATAGAACATGATATTCGAGCGCACCATCATATACACACCTGCCGTGACCATTGTGGCGGCGTGGATGAGCGCACTGACGGGTGTTGGACCCGCCATCGCATCGGGCAACCAGACGAATAACGGGATTTGTGCCGATTTGCCTGTTGCACCGAGCAACATAAACAAGGTGATGAGTACCAACAGCGCATCAAACGAGATTTCTAATGTCCCCAATGTGAACATCTTGGTCTCGCCCGTCTCTTTTTCGGCTTTGGCATAATAAGCGGTTTGCCCAAACACACCCAATTGGTGTAATTCGACCCCTTTGGTATCGTAAGCGATATAG
>PGTJ01000621.1 GCA_002794515.1 Phototrophicales bacterium | reverse complement strand
CCCAATGCCTGTATGCCCCGCCCCACTAAGATGACGTGCAAAAAAGCACTATTGGGATCTAATCCATTACGGAGATAGGTGGTGATTAGGTCTTGGGCGATGCTATCATAACTGATGACGATGCTCGCGCCGACCACGTATAAAATTAGGCAGATGGTGAATGCCCAGCGCCGTCCAATGAAATCGCTCACCCGCCCCATGATGAACAAGCTGACCGAATACATCAACAAATAACTGGTGAGAATCCACGACACACCACTGATGCCACCCGCGCCAACGGGCAGGCGCAATTCGAGGATGAGCGTGGGCAAAAATGCCGAGACAACCGTCAAATCCACACTGCCCAAAAACACAGGCACACATACCAAGCCGATGATGACCCATAAACGGCGTGTCGGTATGATATTTTCATTCATAAATCTAAAATCCGTTCTGCGATTTTATCGATAGCCTCAATTTGTGCCTGTGCCGAATCGCGGGCTAATCGGCGCAAGCCCGCAATCCCTCCTTTGATATGTTCGGCGGTGCGGATGAATAAGGTGGCTTCATGCGCTTCTTTCGACAGACGCGCCAATTCGAGGTGATCAGGGTTTTGTGGGTCGAATGGCGGAATGGCACACGCCTCGAATGGGGTACGTCCAATATCTCTTTCGCCAAACAACCCTTGTGATTGATAGGCTTTTATGGCTGTGTTCACACACGGCGCATTGAGGATGGCGCATAAATAATGCGCTTCGTCCAAAGTTGGCATATCACTGTAGTATGTCTTAATATCTGTGAT
>PGTJ01000777.1 GCA_002794515.1 Phototrophicales bacterium | reverse complement strand
TATCAATCTATCGACCGCCTGCGAAATCGGTTTCGCTGTCAGGATGGTGAATATCGCCTGATGGAATGGCGATGTCGCCGACACGGGGATTGGATTTATGCTGTTGCACGCGATATAACCGATCTTGGCGAAATAGAAAAAGCGCTACAAGAAAGTGAAGCACGTTACCGTTCGGTAGTGACCAGTATGTCTGAAGGAATTGTGGTACATGGCAAAGATGGTGCTATCGTGACATGTAATCGTGCCGCAGAGCGTATTTTGGGTTTAACTCAGGAACAGATGAAAGGGCTAACATCTGTCGACCCGCGTTGGCGTGCCATTCATGAAGATGGTAGCCCATTCCCAGGCGAAACACATCCAGCGATGGTCACATTGCAGACGGGCAAATCGGTTTCTA
>PGTJ01000234.1 GCA_002794515.1 Phototrophicales bacterium | reverse complement strand
TTGCGGGATATGCCGACTATTCAAGGGGTATTTAATCGCGTTTTGCGCTCAGCCAGATGCGTTGTGCATCTGGCGACTGGCGGATAAAAATCACCAACCGAATGGTATTCAGATTAATATTTTCGCACCAATGGGCGATAGATGGCGGGTTGCCGATTTTGGATGAATTGAAATTCTTCGCGGTTTTTTCGCACTTGGTCGAGGTCAATCTTTGCCACGATATACCCCTCTTTGGGTGCGCCTGTTTCGGGGTCGGTTTCATCTGCCATCGAGGCAAAAATCTGCCCACGCGGACCGACAACCATGCTTTCGCCACCAAAATTCAGGGTGATATCTTCCCCCACACGATTCGCACCCACCACATATACCGCATTTTCGTATGCCCGTGCGCGCAAATATGTCTTCCACTCATCCATATAATTCACCTCCCAATTCGCCATGACGAGGATGATCTCTGCACCATCCAACACCAGACTGCGGGTGATTTCTGGAAAGGCGAGGTCATAGCCGAGCATCATGCCAATCGTGCCGACTTCGGTATCGTTCACCGACAGGCGAATCCCCTCGCGGAACGCCATGCGTTCTTCGCCACGCAAATGCACTTTGTTATACACATCCACCAATTCGCCATCGGGTCCGATGAGAATGGCGGAGTTATATAGCACACTCTCGACACGTTCTTTTGTGACCATGCCGAATGCCACATACACACCGTAATCGTTGGCGCGTTGGGCGATGAGGTTCACCGTTGGACCAGGCACCCGTTGCGCCAATTCGGTGAAGCGCAAACCCAATTCGTTGCCACTGGTGATGAGTTCGGGAAAGACGATTAAATCGACTTTTTCTTGCGAGGCGATTTTGCCGATCATCTCCGACATTTTGAGTAAATTTTCGGATTGTTCATTCAATTTAGGCGACATTTGCACAACTGCAATCGAAATTTCACGCATGAGGTTCTTTATCCTTCAAGTATCAACTCATAGAACACATTATTTTAATGGGGATAAATGGGATGTGACCACCCCATATTTAGCGCAATCGGCGTAAGATTTTTTCGAGTTCGGGTGGAAGCGGGGCTTCAAATATCAGGCGTTCGCCTGTTTTGGGATGGTCGAATGCCAATTGATAGGCATGTAAAAACATGCGCTCGGTCTTCATGGTTTGCTTGCGAAACCCGTAGGTTTTATCGCCGACCAATGGACACCCGATGAATGCCGCATGGACGCGAATTTGATGTGTGCGTCCTGTGAGCAGGTTAAATTTGACCAAACACATGCCGTTGGCGAATGTCTCGACCACCTCGAATTCGCTAATCGCGGGTCTGCCTTCGCGCAGGGGGGTCATTTTGCGACGGTCTTTTTGGTCGCGTCCAATTGGCACTTCAATACGCCCAATCGTGGTTTTGGGCGGGCGCTCTAATAGGGCATAATACAGCTTCTGTACGGTGCGGGCTTGAAATTGGCGCATCAGCTTGCGCTGTGTGGGGTCATTTTTGGCGATGACAATCAACCCGCTCGTCTCTTTATCCAACCGATGCACAATCCCTTTGCGCTCATTTTGCATATCCAAAATTTCGCGCCAGCGCCCACAGATGGCATTCATCAGGGTGTTAGTCGGGTTTCCCGCGCCAGGGTGCGTCACCATGCCCGCAGGTTTGTTGATGACGGCGAAATCGGGGTCATCATGCACCACCACCAACGGAATATCCACGGCGAGGGGGGGCGGTTCTGGGGCTATCGGCACGGTGATCACAATCGTCTCGCCACCGCGCAATTTTAAGCTGGCTTTGGCGATCTCGCCATCTGCCATCACCAATCCGTCTTTAATCCATTCTTGGATTTGTGCGCGAGAATAATCTGGAAATTGGCTCACCAGCCATTTGTCGAGGCGTTCACCGCCCTTTTCTGGGGTTAAGGTATACGTGTTTGGGGTCATGAGGCTCGTATCTCGTGAATGATAATATATTCATGATAGCACATCTGTTTTGTTTTGACAAGCACAAAATGATCGCCCAGAAAGATAAAATGTGTGTTATCATAAAAAACACAAGTGTTGATGATAGTCTAAAAGGAGATGTTTTCTGGACGCACAAGAAATTGCTCGGACTGTTGTAGAATTGGTGGAAGATAAAAAAGCCATCAATATTGTCCTGCTCAACCTCACTTCGGAAGTCGCGGTCAACCTTGCCGATTATTTTGTGATATGCACAGGCACAAGCGACCGCCAACTCAATGCGTTGGTCGACCATCTGCGTGTTGAGATGAAAGAAAAATACGACTTGTTGCCGTTGTCGGTGCAAGGCACGGCGGATAGTGGCTGGGTTTTGGTGGATTATGGTTATGTGATTATCCATCTGTTTTTAGAAGAGAAGCGCCAATATTATGACCTCGAAGGGTTATGGCGCAAACAAGCACAAGTCTTGTTGAGCATTCAATAAGTGGGGTTTGATGAGGCATGATAAATGATGTATCATGCCTCTATTGAATCAATTTGCGTGGGTTTGCACCTCAAAGAGGATTATCATGCCATTTTTCGATTTGCCACTCGATGAGTTACAACGGTATTCTCCCCATATCCCTGAACCGACCGATTTCGATGCGTTTTGGGATGCCACTTTATCCGAAACCAGACAGCACCCGCTTAATCCCACGTTTACACCTGTAGATTATGGCTTGAAGACGCTCGATGCTTATGATGTCACTTTTTCGGGATATGGCGGGCAACCGATAAAAGGTTGGCTGATTTTGCCCGCCAAGACCACCGAACCATTGGCGGGTATTTTGGAATTTATTGGATATGGTGGTGGGCGCGCCACACCACTCAACTGGCTCACATGGGCATCGGCGGGGTATGCCTTCATGGTGATGGATACGCGAGGACAGGGCAGTTCATGGCAACGGGGTGATACGCCCGATATTCATCATACAGGTAGCCCGACCTATCCCGGATTTATGACGCAGGGTGTTTTGGATCCGCATGATTATTATTATCGGCGTTTGTTCACCGATTGTGTGCGTGCTGTCGAGGCATTCATGTCGCATCCGATGGTGGATGGTGAGCGGATAGCCGTCACAGGGGGTAGTCAGGGTGGTGGGATGACCATCGCCACCAGCGCCCTCATGCCAACCGTCAAAATCGCCATGCCCGATGTGCCATTTTTATGTCATATGCGCCGCGCCATTGAAATCACGGCGGAATATCCGTATCAAGAAATTGTCGCCTATTTGCGTGTTCATCGCCATTTGAATGATGTGGTGCTGAATACGCTCAATTATTTTGATGGGGTGCATTTCGCCAAACGCATTCAGGCGCACGTATTATGCTCAGTCGCGCTGATGGATGCCATCTGTCCGCCGTCTACGGTGTTCGCCGCTTATAATGCGATTCAATCGCAAAAAGAGATGGTGGTGTATCCGTATAACAATCATGAAGGGGGTGGCATAGACCACACCCTCAAAAAGATGCAATGGATACGCGATATGTGGGGATAACAATCAATCAGGGCGCAGTTTTCGCGCCCTGATGTGTATCATCAACGTTAAGGCATTTTATTGACAAGTCTGTATTTTCATGTACAATAATGTACATGAGAATACGCGATTATGCCAAGAAAAAAGGTGTCCATTATCGAACAGCGTACCGTTGGTATAAAGATGGGAAAATACGCGGCTATCAAATGGATACAGGAACAATTATCATCACAGAAGATGAACCCACACAACAAACTCGACAAGTGGCAATTTATGCGCGGGTATCATCTAGGGAAAATCTTAGTAATCTTGATACCCAAGCCGAGTGATTAATTCATTATTGTGAAGCAAAAGGGTATCAAATACATAAAGTTGTTAAAGAAGTTGGGTCAGGTGTCAATGATAATCGTGAAAAATTTTTAGAATTACTAAAAGATAAAAATATCGGGTTGATTGTAGTTGAACATAAAGATCGGGCAACCCGTTTTGGTTTTCAATACATTGAGACCTTATTATCAGTACAAAATCGTCAGATTGAAGTTGTGAATCTGGCAGAAGATGTGCAAAGTGATTTGCTCCAAGATTTAATATCTATCATTTACAGTTTTTGTGTGCGTTTATATGGACAACGTAGAGCCAAGCGGAAAACAGAACGGATTACTCAAGAGCTAATGAGGGATGACCATGCAACTGGTTGAACAACATATCATCACCAAAAGTCATCCCTTTTGGGCAACCCTTGATAGCGCCTGTTTCAAGTCTAAGAATCTGTATAACGCCACCCTGTATGAACTCCGTCAGCATTTTTTTGCTACCGATGAAACACTGCCTAACCAAATCCTGCA
>PGTJ01000257.1 GCA_002794515.1 Phototrophicales bacterium | reverse complement strand
GTCACCGACCATCCGCGCCGAATGAATGTTGTTTTCGAGTGCCTTATCAATCATGGTATCGATGCGGCTAATGAAAAAGCTGGCGACCGAGGCGATTTTATCAATCGGCAAGCCTTCAGCATGACGGCGCTCTAACCCGCGCAAATAGGCTTCTGCCACTTCGATGTAATTCTTCACCGAAAAAATCAACGTCACATTGACATTGATGCCTTCGGCAATGGTCGCTTCAATGGCGGGGATGCCTTCGGGTGTGGCGGGAATTTTGATCATCAAGTTGGGGCGGTTTACCGCTTCGGCGAGGCGCTTGGCTTCGTGGACAGTGCCTTTTGTATCGCGGGCTAATAATGGCGACACCTCTAAACTGACATAACCATCCCGTCCATTCGTCTTGTCGTATATCGGACGAAACAAATCGGCGGCATGTTGAATATCTGCCACTGCCAGTTGTTCGTATATATCTTCTGGCGAAAATTCGGCAAGTTGAGTGATAACCGCATCATAATCATCCGATTGCCCAATGGCTTTCTGAAAGATAGATGGATTCGAGGTCACACCGACCACCCCGTCTTCATCTATCATCCGTTGAAATGTGCCATCTTCGAGCAATTTACGGCGGATGTTATCTATCCAGATACTTTGACCGAATTTCTGCACCGCTACTGGTGGATTCGACATGGGGACTCCTTAACAATAATCTATGATGTGCGTATTTTAGATACACCCGTCTGATACAAAATGCGCGATAGGGGGGTGTTTAGCATCGATTATAACAGGTCATGCCCATACATCCCACAGGATTTTTAGCACCAATGCCGATAGGATATTGGGCAAAATCCGCTATACTAAATACAACCTAGTTGATACCCTTATTGGAGATAAATTTTCATGCGTAGCACACATCTTTTTAACCACGATTGGTTCTTCATCCCACAAAAAGTGACAGGCGACACCCCCGATAGCGCTTTTGAACGGGTGATATTGCCCCATACCAACAAAGTCATGCCACATCGCAATTTTGATGATAAAGCGTATCAATTCATCAGCACCTATCGTAAACACTTTACTCTCCCAGAACCGCTCAATGGCAGGCGGTTGATGTTAGATTTTGACGGCGCGATGCTCGCCACCACCGTCACCATCAACGGGCATCCTTTCGATGAACATAAAGGTGGTTATGTGCCGTTTTCATTGGATATAACCGATTATGTGCATGAGGCGGGCGATAATCTGATCGAAGTTCACCTCGATTCGACAGAACGCCCCGATATTCCCCCATTTGGCTTTGTAGTAGATTATCTGGCATTCGGGGGCATTTACCGCGATGTCTTTTTGCGCTATGTCGAGCCGTGTTATATCGAAAATGTGCGCGTCTCGACACACGATGTCACCAGCGCACATGCCTATGCCCAAGCCGATGTATGGGTAAAAAACACCACCGATGACGCACAAAAGGTGTATATCAGCGCCGAATTTGAAGGGGACTGGGACACAGAATTTGTCACCAGCACGGAAGTAATCGTTCCCGCCAATAGCACGCTACAAACCACGCTCACCTTGCCCAAAGGCACATTCGAGTTGTGGTCATTAGATAACCCCATCTTATACACTTGTGTGGTGGATTTGGGTCTCGAAGCGCCCAACCAACCCATGACGCTCATCGACCAGATGAAAGTGAAGTTCGGCTTCCGCGAGGCGCAATTCCGCGCTGATGGTTTTTATCTGAATGGCGAGCATATCAAGTTACGTGGGTTGAATCGGCATCAGACCTATCCGTATATCGGTGCGGCGGCATCTGCCCGTTTGCAACAAAAAGACGCCGACATCCTGAAATATGAATTGGGATGCAATATCGTCCGTACATCGCACTATCCACAAAGTCCATATTTTTTGAATCGGTGTGATGAAATTGGCTTGTTGGTATTTGAAGAAATCCCAGGCTGGCAACACATCGGCGATGACGCATGGAAACAAGTGGCGAAGAACGACCTGCGGAAGATGATCGAACGCGATTGGAATCATCCGTGTATTGTGATATGGGGTGTTCGCATCAACGAAAGTTGGGATGACCACGATTTTTATTGCGATACCAATGCCCTCGCCCGCCAGCTCGATCCAACACGCCCAACAGGTGGTGTGCGCTTTTGGGCAGAGAGCGAATTTTTAGAAGATGTATACACCATGAACGACTTCTCGAATGGCATCATCGAACCAACGCAATCGCCGTGGTTGGTGACAGAATTCAATGGTCATATGTACCCGACAAAATCATATGATGGCGAAGAGCGCAAAATTGAACACGCCATGCGCCATGCCAAAATCCAAAATTTGGCGGGGGCAAATCGTAAAGTGTCGGGGGCGATTGGCTGGTGCGCCTTCGATTATAACACCCATGTGCAATTCGGCGCGGGCGATCGGGTGTGTTATCATGGTGTGATGGATATGTTCCGCTTGCCCAAATATGCCGCCCATTTTTATGCCAGCCAAATTAGCCCCGCCGTGTTGGTGGTGATGAAAGCCGCCACCAGTTGGCAACCAGGCGATATTAGTGAGGGGTTGCTCAATTCGATATGGGTATTCAGCAATTGCGAGCAGGTGACGGCATATGTTGGCGATGAAAAAATCGGCACATTCACCCCTGCCTGGGATGAATTCCCCCACCTGCCCCATCCGCCATTCAAAATTGACGGGTTAGGTGTGGCGGTCGCCCGTCCGAATGGCGATTTGCGCCTAGAAGGGCTGATTAAGGGCAAAATCGTCATCACGCAACGCATTAGCACCGATGCCCTGCCGAAAAAATTGACCCTTACACCCGATGATGCCCAACTCCACGCCGATGGCATGGATATGACCCGCGTGGTCATCAAAATTGAAGATACCTATGGCAATCCATTACCGTTTGCCACCTATCCCGTGACATTTGAGGTGCATGGCGAAGCCGATTTATATGGCGAAAATCCGTTGGTGCTGATGGGCGGGCAAGGTGCGGTGTTCATCCGCGCACGGCAAACATCTGGCGCGGTGAAATTGGTGGCGCGTGCCGATAAATTCACGGCAGAATGTGAGATCGTGATGCGATGAACATCTTGATGCTCCTCTTTTTAATCCTCTGGGCAATCTTACTCTTTGGTGGTTGGATTTTTGGGACATACAATCACACACAGGTGCATAAAATCCCCACCGCCAACCGCATGGTATCATCTGCGGTGTTGGTCAGTGCAGGCTGGTTATGGGGGCTATCACACGATGGAAATTTGGCGCTGTTCATCGCGCTCGGCATGACATTCGGCTTCTTGGGCGATTTATTCATGGCGGGGTTGATCATCAAAGGCGATAAAGCTGTCTTGGGTGGGATGAGCGCCTTCGGGATTGGGCATATTTTTTATATCATCGGCATTTTAGGGACGAATTTAGCCAATATGATGGTGTGGATTGTCTTTTTGGTGATCGCCGTTGTGTTATGGTATGGTGTGGTATATCGCACCGCCAAACAGGTGAGCATCTTACATTATGCCGCCTTGCCCTATGCCCTCTTATTGGCGAGTACGGCGGGATTTGCGGGCGGTGTGGCGCTATCCAACAGTGCCTTCATCTTGATGGCAATTGGCGGGATGCTGTTTTTAATCAGCGACCTGATCTTAGCCACCCAATTATTCAACGGCGTACATTTTAAGGGCATCGGTGATGTGGTATGGCTCACCTATGGACCCGCACAGATGTTGATTGTGTATGCTATCCCGCTTTCGGTGGGATTTGCTTAATTTTTAATATTCAGCAATAACAAACCGGGGTATGATGGTTATATATTGGTGAAACAGGACATTATTTATGACTAGCATACCCCTCAACCATTACCACTTCCCACCTGGGTTTGACAGCACAAAACAACGCTTAGGCACATGGCGCATCGCCTTTCAATTTCTGCGCGGGATATTACCACC
>PGTJ01000109.1 GCA_002794515.1 Phototrophicales bacterium | reverse complement strand
CTCACCGTTGGCAAACCCGATGTCACCGATGTGCATTCGTGCTGTTCGTTGGTAGATGATGAATTGCTCGCGGTAGCCGCATCGGTCGAAAGTCGGTCAGAGCATCCACTGGCGAAAGCCATTGTCGAAGAAGCCAAACGGCGCAATTTGGTGCTGGAAAATGTGCAAGAATTCGAGGCAATAGCCGGGCAGGGGATTGTATCGAAGCTCGATGGCAAACAAGTCAAATTGGGGAGCATCGCCTATTTAGTTAATTTAGCGCCGATGCCACCGCATTTAGCTGAAATCCATGCCCAACTTGAGGCACAGGGCAAAACAGTGATTGGTGTTGTCCGCGAAGGTCAATGCGAAGGGTGTGGTGCATGTGAATTTGGTCAAGATAGCGGATGCGATTGGATGGGAATTATCGCCCTAGCAGACCAATTACGCCCCGAATCCAAAGCTGTTGTCGCCGATTTGAAGGCGAAGGGCATCGAAGTCGCCATGTTCACAGGGGATAATCCGCAAGTGGCACACCATATCGCCTCGCAGGTGGGAATTACCCGCGTTCATGCGGGCTTGATGCCAGAAGATAAAGTGACCGCGCTCAAACAATTACAAGCAGAAGTCGGCGCGGTGGCGATGGTCGGTGATGGTGTGAATGATGCCCCTGCATTGGCGTTGGCAGAGATTGGCATTGCTATGGGTGTCGCAGGGACAGATGTGGCGCTAGAGACGGCAGATGTGGTGTTGATGGGCGATAAACTCGAACTCATCGCCCAAGCTATCGCCCTGAGCAAAAAGGCGCGCCGTGTTGTTTGGCAAAATATCACCTTTTCGCTGATGGTGATTGTGATGTTGGTCATCGGTGCATTGTTTGTGTCGTTGCCCTTGCCACTCGGTGTACTCGGACACGAAGGTAGCACAGTCATCGTGGTTTTGAACGGGTTAATTTCGTTATTGCTCTATCCCGAATATGTGCGCTGGCGCAAAAACCGAAGTGCTACAGCGACTTCAACCAATCCTCGATAATATCACCTGTTTGATGCGGGGCGCTTTGTGGGAATAAATGCCCATGCCCCGCAATTTCATGATAGGTCATATCGGGCAAAATTTTGCGAATTTGTTGGGCGACTGGCGCGAATAAGGTGTCGCTCGTCTCGCCACGAATCATCAGCAGGGGCATTTTGCCGCGTAATTTGGGCAAATCGCCCCATGTGCCTGCATATAACGTGCGAAAATAATATGCCTCCCACTCGCGTTTCCATGCTAATGTCACCGTACCATCTTCGGTTGGTCTTAGGCTTTGGATGTATCCTCGAAATGCCATTTCATCCCAGTCGGCGAATAATTTTTTGCCCTTAAAATAGTCGTATGCCACATCATAACTCTCGAATGATGTTTTGCGTTTTTCTGCTCGTTCTGCCAAACCACTGCTGGCTTTTCTGCCGAATAATCGGCTGATTTGCAAGGCTTTCATATATGGACGGGGCAGGATGGTGGGGTCGAGCAAAATCACCGCCTTAAAACGCGATGGTTGCTGAATGGCAGTGAGCAAGGTGGCAATCCCGCCAAAGCTATGCCCAATGGCAATGATGTTGTGCCAATTATGCTGAACGATGCCATTTTGCAAATCTTGTGCCAAACCATCTTTCCAACTGATCAATTCGTTGGGTGGGGTTTCATCGTCCCACAATGCGCGGGGCATGAGATTCATCACATGATACTGGGTTGTGAATCGGTCAACCAAAGGGGTATATGTTTGTGGCGGAAAACCGTTTGCCAAGGCGATGTGTAAAATGTCGCCAGAACCACCAAAATCATAAATGGGATACATATTCAACTCTTTTTGGGTATTAAACCGAGATAATGGTCTATGTTGACCGATTCATGCCCAAAAACAAAGGGTTATTTGTTAAATATTTCATGAATAACCTTGTCAACATGACCCAAACTTGCTAACCTAAATATAACGATAAATAACACAGATAGGGCAATCTTATGTCACAACCATCAGGGATGATAACGTGTATAAATTGCGGTCATTTGAATCGGGTCGGAATTATTTTTTGCGAAAAGTGTGGGGCATCACTCAATAGCATTCCTATTTCGTATCAGACCAATGTATTGAGTAAAGAGGCATCTGAAAAACTCGAAGAGCAATCGTCAGATACGGTTAAAGTGAGCGATACAGATGATGTACAAGGTAGTGCATCGTTGTTTCATCCGAATATGGAACTGATGCTCGAAATAGAAGGCATTTCTAACATCATCAAGCTACAGCCGAAAGAAGGGCATGAATATGTGATTGGTCGTCATGACCCAGAAGGCGGATTTTTGCCAGAAATCGATTTATTGCCATTTGGTGGGTATCGGATGGGGATTAGTCGCCGTCATGCCAGTATTCGGTTGATTGGCAAACAACTGAATATCCGTGATTTGGGCAGTAGCAACGGCACATCGGTTAATGGGAATAAACTCGATAAACACGAAAATCACCAATTGCGTGATGGTGATAAATTGCGTATGGGGAGCATGACGTTTCGGGTGCGATTTATCTCGTAAATTAGCCCATCGCAAAGGCAAAGCTATATGCCGTTGCGGTGGTATAACCACCCACTGTCGGATTTAGCCGCATTCGGGCAAATGAGCGTCCTTCATCTAATGTCGAAAACACCCGTAATCCACTGATAGCGCTCAGTTTGCTCATCACTTGGGCATTGCGCGAATTCATCTGTTCACTAGCGATGAGCGCCACACCCATCACATTATCCATGCCTTGTAACGAGTTAAATACGCGCAATACAGTCGGACACAAACGGTCTACCTCGCGCATATCGACTAAGGCGACAATCGGGGTATTATTGGCGCTTGCGTATTTTTTGAGCGCATTCATCCACATCCGTGCATCGACATCATCAACATAACCAACTTGTTTGGCGAAGAAAACCCCGCCTTCAAAATTCATATTGTGAATAGGCATGATTACCAACTTATATCGAATAAACCAACATCATACTTATAGTGTATGCACAAAAGACGAAAAGGTCAATTTACTTTTCTATGACAATTCTCATCTTTTGTGCGATTTTGTCAGATTTCTAGGCAAACACTCATGCTAAGCGGGCATAAGCTCGCCTTGTACGAGGGGTAGACCTGCTCTGCGCCATGCGTCTATGCCACCGACTAAGTTCATCACATCATAATGATGATTTTGGAGCAGGCTGGCGACCACTTGTGAGCGCACTCCCGACCCGCATTGTGTGATGATGACCTTGCCTTTTGGTAATTCATCCAAACGCGATAATAACTCGCCCATTGGGATGAACAACGAATTGGCGATATAGCCTTCTGCCCGTTCTGTCCGACTCCGCACATCCAAAATCACCGCACCTTTGGCATCGGCGACTTCTTCGGGTTGGATTTGTGTGAGGTGGGCATGATGATTTTGCACCAGCGATGTGTCGAATAATCCGCCGATATTATCCACACCAATCGCACGGAGCGATTTGATCGCACGCGCCACACGGGCTTGGTCAATAATCAGGTAAGTGGGGCGGGCATAATCTACAAACCAACCGACCCATGTGTTGAATTGAGATGAGTCGAGTGGGATATTGATCGTGCCATATAGGTGATTTTCGGCGAATTCATCGCCACGACGTGTATCGATGATGAAGGCATTTTGCCCGATGAGTTCGTGCAATGCTGTTTCATCTAACCATTGTGGATTCGGCAATTCCGATGTGAGCGTTGCCCCAACTCGATTCACTTTTTTCATCTGGGCGAAATAACGTGGGGCAGGGGGTTGACCATCCAGTAACCATGCCACAAATTCGTCTTCATCATCAAATTGAAAGGCGGGATTAAACAGTTTTTCGTAACCCAATGTGGTTGATGGAATCGCGCCCAGTGCCTTGCCACAAGCGCTACCCGCGCCATGTCCAGGCCAGATTTGTAGGTGATCGGGCATTGTCTTCAGGCGTTGGATATTGGCGAATTGTCCCCGTGCGCCAGCATCTGCCGTATTCGCCACGCCAACCGCCACCTCTAACAAATCGGGACGACCAATATCCCCCACGAACAATAAATCGCCCGTGAAGATGCCGATGGGGTGATCTGCGTTATTGTCTGTCACTTCAAACACGATGTGTTCTGGTGTATGACCGGGTGTGAATAATACTTTGACCTTCACTGCGCCGATGGTGATAATATCCCCTTCGCCGACATAACGAATATTGGGCGCATCGGGATAATCGTAGGCAAATTCGCCCCCGCGTCCTGCTTTGCTGATATACAAGGTCGCCCCAGTGCGCTGTGCCAATTCATGCCCGCCACTGATATAATCGGCATGGATATGTGTTTCTGCGACACCAATAATGCGAAGACCGTTTTGTTGTGCTGTGCGGATATATTGATCAACATCTCGTGCGGGGTCTATGACCAATGCCACACCACCGCCCGGACATCCGAGCAAATACGAAGCCTGTGCCAATTCATCATCATAAAAATATTTGAGTAACATCGTAATTTATCCTTGTATCTTGCCACGTTCCAATGGGAGACGGCTCATTGCCCAATCCATCGTGCCACCATCGAGGTTATAAAGGGTGTGTTTTATCCCCGCATAACGCAAAATTTCTGCGCCCATCATGCTCCGCATCCCTGTGCGACAGACCAGAACAATCGGATTATCGCCAGCCAATTCCGCAACACGTTGAATATGCAGATCTAATTCATCCAATGGGATGTTGACCGCCCCAGGGATGCGTGCTTCTTCAAATTCTTCGATTGTGCGGACATCTAACAATAGGTGAGGGGTGTTCCTATCTTTGAATTGTGCCTTAAATTCATCTACCGATAGAGACTCGAACATACAATAAAATTGACTCCTGTGCTTGTGTTGTATCGATAACAGTGATTTATAGCCTTTAGACGCATTTGTGGATGCAGGTCTTTCGTGATGCCCAAAATTTCATAAACCCGCTTATTGACATAATTTGCAAAATTATGTTACACTGTACATCAGTGTATGAAACACATTTGAATTTTGTGTAATTTCTAAAAATCTTCTAAAGGAGGCGTACCCATGGCATTTCCCAAATTCTTCATCCAACAGACTCTTTTGCCCAATGGTCAACTTCTGGGTGCGCTAGTCCAACGTTAAGACCCGTCTAACCCCTCATCATACAACGTTGTTCTAGGTCGCTCATCGCCGACGCGAAGAGCAATCCGCGCACCCCCACAAGTAGACTTCTTTATCGGTGTGGCTGTGTTCGTATTGTCATCTTTAACCGTCAGAGCGCGATATCAAATATTTTAGAGGAACAACGTTAGTCATGTACGTTCATCACGACAAAGTAACCTTCGACAATTTATCTCATGAGGCGCAACTGGCTCGCCTATCAGACCTCGCTAAACGTGCGGTTGATTTTTATGGTCTGAAGGATGCCCACCTCCACCTGACCACGTATACCAATAATGCGGTGTATCGGGTCGAAGCATCATCGGGCATGTTTACATTACGCATCCATCGCCCAGGACTCAAATCTCTGGCATGGTTGCGTTCTGAACAAATATGGTTACGTGCTTTAACAGAGAATCGCCTCTATGTACCATCTCCTGCGGGGGATATTTACATCGGGGAACTGGAAGATGAACCGCTTCCTGCATATTGTACCTTAACAACATGGCTAAAAGGTGAACACATCGCCCTTGCTGATATGACAGACGACCACATCCGAATGATTGGTCAGTTGATTGGGCAATTGCATACTGTTGCATCGGCATTTGTACCACCTGCCGATTTTGTGCGCCCCACATTGGATTATGAAGGATTGTTCGGCGAAAATTCGCCCTACAACCCCAAAGACGGCGCGAAAATTTTCACCGATGACCAATTATCGGTGATGGCAGATGTACAAGCCCGTGTGTTGGAGGTTTTTGAGCAATTGGGCAAAACATCGCACACTTTCGGTCTCATCCATGCCGACCTCATCCCCAAGAATTTGCTGTGGGATGAAGGGCAGGTTGGCGCGATAGATTTTGATGATAGTGGTTATGGCTATTATCTGTATGACCTCGCACCATTCTTATGGATGAACAGAAATGAACCCAATTATGCCCAATTACGTCTTATGTTATGGGATGGCTATCAACAAGCCCGACCTCAACCAGAGGCATATATCGATTACTTACAAACACTGGTCATGGCACGGCATATCGCCTCGTGCCGTTGGATAGCTGGTAATCTATCGAACCCATCGGTACGCGACCGCGCCCCACAGGTGATTGCGGAACGTGTAGCAGAGATGAAGACATTCTTAATGCAACCGAACAACCAATAAAGGTAGACAAACCAAATGGCGAAAAATAACATTATTCAAATCGCGCAGTTACAAGCTCGTTATAGTGGCACATACGAATTCACCGTCACCGATACACTCGATGACCAATTTTACAAATATCTGGCACGCAAATTGCGCGATGTGGTCTCTTTTGCGCCCGAACATCGCCATGCCGATGTATTCCCCATCGACATTAGCCTCGATGACTTTGAAGGCGATGTGGTGGCGGGCTTGGCGGCGTTCATCCATCAAGATGTGTTGACCATTGACCTGTTATGGGTCGGTGATAAATTGCGCGGCAAAGGCATTGGCAAGCGTATGGTTCAAATGGCAGAAGAAATCGCCATCCAGCGTGGCTCACAAAAAGCCCGTATTCGCTGTGCCAAAGAGAACATCTCGTTCTTTGTCGGACTTGGGTATACTATCACAGGCATGATGCAACAATTGCCCGTGAATGGGCAAGTCGCATCGGCACAGGGCATTTACTGGTTAACCAAGACCTTTTAGCGCATGACCAAACTCGAATCGGTTTTTCACGATAGGGTATAGCATGGCGCTATGCCCTATTTTTTTGTCTCGTAATCGTATTGATCTTCATCAACATAAAGGATATTAGTCACATGGGTGGCGCACTTTTGAATATGACGACTGTCGCGTTTGGGAGTTTATTGGGCATCCTCATCGGCAATCGCTTGCCAGCGCGAATGCAAGAATCGGTCATGACGGGGCTGGGATTGTTGGTCTTTTTTTTGGGTGTAGATAACGCCAGCAAAACGGGCAACCTGATTATCGTGTTATTGGCTTTGCTCATCGGGGTGATTATTGGCGAGATATTGCGGATAGACCTCGCGCTCGAAAATTTGGCGGGATGGCTCCAAAAACGCTTCACCCGTCAATCGGTGAATGGCGATACCGAAGCGGGGATATTAGAACGGCAACGCTTTATCAATGGTTTTGTGACCACCAGTTTGGTGTATTGCATCGGACCACTCACGATTATTGGCTCGATTCAAGACGGCATGGGCTTGGCAGAGGGCTTTCGGTTGATCGCCATCAAGAGCGCCTTAGATGGATTTGGCGCGGTCGCTTTTGCCGCCACATTCGGCATCGGCGCGGGATTTAGCGTGTTGACCATCTTGGTTGTGCAAGGCGGATTATCATTATTGGGCATGGTGGCGGGGTCTTTCATGACCGACCCGATGATCGCCGAACTCACCGCGACGGGTGGGATTGTGCTGATGGGCTTGGCGCTGGCATTGATGGAAATCAAAAAAATTCGGCTCGCCAATTTTTTGCCCGCATTGATTATCGCTCCATTATTGGTCGTACTTGGTGGTAT
>PGTJ01000292.1 GCA_002794515.1 Phototrophicales bacterium | reverse complement strand
TTATTTCAGTGGGCTTTTCGGATTTTTAGCCATGATGACCATCCCTGTCATCGCCCTGTTGCGGATCACACAAGGTCCCGATTTCTTCGGTGGACAAGCCACCACCATCGTCTTATTATTGTTGATGAGCGCCTTCCAGTTATTCTTTTTGTTCATCTTAGGGCAGTATGTGGCGCGAATATACGATGAAACCCGCGACCGTCCGTTATATGTTGTCACCGATACGACCAATTTGCCCGATAATCCGCTTGCGCCGTATCGCGGTCGGGGACATACCACCTATATCGTAACCGATACGACCAACATCGAATAATGACAATTTGCAAACACACAATCCATCATTCTGGGTTATAATGGTCATATCATCCAAGATTAAACATGAAGAGGGATGGTATGACCGACCAAGAAGCACAGGAGCAAGTCGGGCAATATCGTCAACTGGTGACTCAATACGAGGCATTACAGGCACAAATCGCATCGTTGTTGGGTGGCAAACATACCGATGAATTGTCTGAAGCCGAGTTCAAACAATATCGCACCCTCGCCCGTGAACGAGACGAAATCCAAAGCGAGATGCGTTATTTAGAACAAGTCATCTTTGATGATGCTGGTGAATAATTGTATAGAAGGATATGGGGCATGGATGCACAAGATCGCATTTTAGTGTGTGTGATAAACCGCTTACGCGACTTGAAATATGCCATGAATGACCATTGGTATCGCATCCCCATAAACCGCGCCCCGCGTTATTTTGTAGTGGATTATCTGGCGTTCTTCCTCAGTCGCACCGCCTCACAAAAAAAGCCGAGCGGGATTTATTATTATGCGCCTATGCGCGGATATGAATTACAACATCGGCGCACATTATTACCCCACGAAGCCGATCATCCCCGTGCCGATGACCTATACTATCGCATCGCATTAGGCGATTTTATCCCCAAAAATCCTCCCATCCACAATCCACATTCATATACCATCTCTTTTATTTATACCACAGGCGAGGCATTCGACTCGGCGATGCAAGTGCGTGATTTATTCATCCCTTCACTAGACAACCCACCAACAGGCGCTAAAATATTCATGACAAACCATTTTTTAACGAAAGAATATTCCAATGCTGATTATTAATGCCACCATCCCTTATTGGAGAGATACACCTCATCTCTTGACCGATTATGCCATTTATATTGAAAATGGCGTGATTCAAGCAATCGGTCCCACCGAAGTACTGATTTATACCTATCGAGATGTCGCCCGCTTAGATGCCTTCTCGCAATGGGTTTTAGCGGGGAATATTTGCGCTCATACCCACTTTCATCATGCGCTGATTGCCGATATGCTCCATGAGGATGAAATCCCTCATGCTGAACGCTGGCTAAGCCATGCGCTCGACCGCGATGCTTTATATTGGAGCGCCATTTTATGCGCGATGGATGCGATTAAACGTGGCACGACCACTCTGTTCAATTTTCATACCAGCCCAACCGAACTCGAAGGGAGCCTCGAAACGATTGCCAATGCCCTCAAACTCATCGGCATCCGCGGTGTCTTGACCTATTCGGCGAATAACACCTCCCGCCTGTCATCTAAAATCAATGCCCATGCCGAAAATGAACGCTTTATACAAATTGCCAAACAATACGACCGCGTGAGAAGTGGCGCAAAGATAGAAAACAAATCGGTGTATATGCCCCGTCCGTTCTTCAATCATCCACAACATTTCCGCCTAAATGGGATAGTCGATAAAAGCCTAACCATCGGCGCAGAACGTGGCAAGTATGATATGTGGGAAGAATGGCGAAGCGCACATCACCAATTGCGCCAAATCGAACACATCACGCCAGAAGATATTCTGAATATGGGCATCGCCAATAATGCCGAATTGCTCATGCAAGTCTTTCCCAACCAAAAATTTGGTGATATATCTGAAGGCATGACCGCCGACCTCATTTTTGTCGATTATCAACCCCGCCTACCAGTGTATCCAGAGAACATCGCATGGCACTTGTTGTATGGCATGGAGTCGTGGATGGTAGATACGACGATCATCGGTGGCGAAGTGGTCATGCGTCATCGCCACCTCATGGCGTTGGATGAGCGCGACATCCTCAGACAAGTGCGCCCACAAGCACAAAAAGTGTGGGAGCGCTTCAATGCGCTCAAGCAACTTGGCAGATGAAGCGGCAAAAAAAACTATCTGGCATATACTATATCTGGTAACAATGCGTTATATTGTTTCAGATTGTATGAGGAGTATGAATGATGCAAAGTGTATCAACTTCACCTATTTCAGGTATGCCGAGTCAAGGTGGTCGTGTTGTGCGTGGCAATGGCGGATTTAGCCCGCTCAGGTTGCCTTTTGCCCTCATTTTTGGTGTCATCAGCAGTATCGCAGTCGGTGTAGCCTTGTTTTTCAGTGGCAAATTGGTGTATTTAATCTTCGCATCGGCGTTCTTCGCGGCGCTTATTGCAGGATTTTTTGCCCAATTAACCATCAAATTCGGCAAAATTCGCAATTCATTATTCGGCTTGCTGTTTGGTCTTATCATGGGTGCAATTGCCTACGGGGCATATTGGGGCGCGGAATATGTTGGCACGATTATTGATGTGGGCAACGAAGCACGGTCAGAAATTCGGAAAGAACTCACCCAAAATGGGGCATCGGCGAGCGATAAAGATGTTGAAGAAGCCATGAATAGCATCTTACAAGAGATAACAGGTAGCACGGGCTTCATTGGATTGATGAAACTGACCGATATGGATTTGCAAGAACAAACAGGCAATACAGGCATTATCGGCTTTATCACCTATCAAGCCCAAACAGGCTTCAGCATTAGTCGGGTCGGCAGTAATATTGGTGATAGTAGCCCATCACCCAGCGCACCAGCGATTAAAGACGGGCTGGCATGGGGATATTATGGCATCGAATTGCTCATGTTCATCATTGCAGGGGCGTTAATCGCAAGCGGGGCGGCTAGCGATCCATTTTGTGTTGAGCAAAATCGTTGGCTCAAATTACAACCACTCGCGCAGGTGTTAGAACCCGCCATTAACCCTTTCATGCAAGCCTTTCAGAATGGTGATTTATACACCGCCTCGCAATATATCCAACCAAACGACCCCAAGTCACCATTACCGAAATTACGCATTGATGTTGGGCGGTGTGATAAACAAAGCACACAAGGGCTACTCAGAATCGCTCTGATACCACAAGGCGCACAAGCCAGAAGAAAAGAAAATGCGGAGCAAGAGCAAATCTTATTTGATGGCGAAATCAATCATCTCGACCTGCTCTTGAACCGTCAACTTTAGCCACCCACTTGTGAGGATAGACGAAATTACATCCTCACAAGCCCGCTTTCATCAGTTAAAATAATCGATAAAATATTTTC
>PGTJ01000172.1 GCA_002794515.1 Phototrophicales bacterium | reverse complement strand
TTCACGGCTGGCAAGCACCGCACGGGTCATATTTTGTACGGCGGTTGGGGTGGGTTTTTCGCCTTGTGCCTTGAGGGTATTCATGGCGGCGGTCTTGAGGCTGGCTTCGTCTGGGGCAGATTGCGCCCATTCGGGGTCGGGATGCAATTCAGAGCGCCCCATCAAGATGAATTTACACTTGTAATATTCTGCCATGACCTCCACGCAATAGGCAGTGATGCCCCTCGCGCCACCGCTCACCACAAATACGGAGGAAGATGTAATCGGTTGTGACATTATGAAAACTCCAAAATGGTGAATAAATCCTCTATCAAAACACGCTTTTTGTGTATCAGTTCTTATTTTGCAATATCATCATTTAGGGGGAATTGTCTCATATTTTGGCGTGATTGCAAACGGAAAAAAACAGATGCCCCTACCCCACACAGTCATCTATCTATCCCCAAAAATTATCTGTATCGACACGGTATAGATAGGCTATCTATTTGAACACCTCTGTGAGTGGCACAGAAAAGCCTTTTAGCACATCTCCCCCTGTGAGGGTGTCTTTTTCAGAAAGGAATTGAACAGGTTGACCAGGGGCATATATCTCGACCGCTTTGGTCTCTGGATAAACCACCCAAACAGTCGTGCCGACATTTAGATAACTGGTCACTTTATAACGCAGGCGCTTCTCCGATGCTAAATCGGTCGGGAATTCCACATCGACCGCCAAATCGGGCGGGACATCGTTATACCCCGATGTGTTCAATTGGGCTTGGCGGGCTTTGGATACAAATGCCACATCAGGCGCGTATCGTTCATGAAAGCCGATTTTATACCCACCTGCCTCAGTAGTGACATGCCCCAGATCGTGGTCATCCACAAAAGTTAGAATTAATTTTACGAGACGTGCTGAAATTTTCGAGGCATATGGATTGGATGGCATCTTGTTATAAATCTCCCCCACAATATTTCTAAGATTTTATCTGTGTTTTCGGGCAACAAAGCGTATTGGTCAAATTCTTCTGCCGTCATGGGCATTACTGAAATTGTCATGAGGATATCCTCTATATCATCTCATCTTGAAAATCATTATATATCATCCGACCAACATCACCAACACACTCAACGAGATAACACTGCCCAATGTGGTGATGAAAATCACCCCCGTGACAAATTCGATGTCGCCCTCAAATTCGGTGGCGAGCGCACTGGTCAACACCGCCACTGGCATCGATAGCTGGATGATTCCCACTTGGCGCACCAATCCATCTAGCCCCAAAAATGCCATGACCACGATGGCGATGAGGGGTGCAATCAACAATTTGACGGCACTGGCGGCGAGCATGGGCATGATCTTTTTGGTGGTGAAGCGCGATTGTCCGAGCAAAATGCCCAACAACACCAGCATGGTCGGCACAGCCGCATCTGATAAAATATCGATCATCCGCGCCAATGGCAACGGCAAGGCGGGCGCATCGGGCATATCGGCAGGGGCATAAATAAAAATGCCGAGTTGATTCAGGATGAAGCCGATTATCATGGCATACAGCAACGGCACTTTGAAGATGTTGAGCATGGCATGACGGGCAGTGGCGCTATTCCCCCGCGAGGCGAAATACACCCCCAACGTGTTGCCGACCACCGCCGATGCCACATAATAGACCACCGCCAATTGTTCGGCAGATTGCCCAAAAGCAAAGCGATTGAAGGGAATGCCATAATTGGCGGCGTTAATCATCAAAACGCATAAAATAAAGGCGTTGGTGGTCATGAAATCGAGCCGTAAGCCTTTGGCGATAATCCAGCCAATCATGGCTAATATGGCACAACTGATGAAAATGAAGAACATCATGCGTATCAATTGGTCATTGCCGACACGGGCATTGGTGATTCCTTCGATGACCAGCGCGGGCATAAATAAATAGATGAGTATCGATGATAAGGCGCGCCTATCGACTTGCATCCGCCGACCAATAAACGCGCCTATGCCCGCAATCAGCAAAATAGGCGCAATCACAGTGAAAATCGTGGTGAGTAATCCTTGCATGGTTGCCTTCTGTTGTTAAGGGGATAATGAGGGGATTATAACCAATTCTACGCAACCATATCGTGCCATGCTATACTTGCACCCAAACAATCATACAAAACGGATAAGAGGATGATAATGACACACAAACAACGCATTACAGTCGTGCGTGGCGATGGTATCGGACCCGGTATTATGGATGCCAGCCTGCAAATTTTAGAGGCGGGTGGCGCTCAGTTTGAAGTCGAAACGGTCGAGATGGGCGAAAAAGTCTTTCTGCGTGGCAACACCAGTGGGATTGAAGATGATGCGTGGGAATCGCTGAAGCGCACAGGCGTATTATACAAAGCACCCATCACCACACCACAAGGTGGCGGATATAAAAGCATCAATGTGACACTCCGCAAAACGTTGGGCTTATATGCCAATGTCCGCCCAACCCGCTCCTATCACCCGTTTGTGCGTACCAAACATCCGAAAGTCGATTTGGTCATCGTGCGCGAAAATGAAGAAGATTTATATGCGGGCATTGAACATCGTCAAACGAGCGAGGTATATCAGACACTCAAACTCATCACCCGACCGGGCAGTGAGCGGATTGTGCGCTACGCCTTTGAATATGCGCGACGGAATAATCGCAAAAAAGTGACTTGCTTCACCAAAGATAACATCATGAAGATGACCGATGGGTTATTTCATAAGGTGTTTGATGAAATCGCCCTTGAATATCCTGAAATCGACACCGAACACATGATTATCGATATTGGTGCGGCGCGGGCGGCGACCCGTCCAGAACAATTCGATGTCATCGTCATGCCCAATTTATACGGGGATGTCGTCTCGGATATTACCGCCGAACTCACGGGGTCGGTCGGGTTGGCGGGGTCGGCAAATGTGGGCGAAAAAGTATCGATGTTCGAGGCGATTCACGGCTCTGCGCCCGATATTGCCGGTCTGGGCATCGCCAATCCGTCGGGATTGCTCATGGCAGGGGTGATGATGCTGGTGCATATGGGTCAGACAGAGGCGGCAGAACGGGTTCATAATGCTTGGTTGCTGACGATTGAAGATGGTATTCATACCAAAGATATTTTCCAGCTCGAAAATAGCACCACACTGGTCAATACCGAAAAATTCGTGCGTGCAGTGATCGAACGGCTCGGCGATTTTCCCAAAAAACTCGCGCCCGTCAGTTACGCACATGGTGTGACCTTGCCCAAAGCCCAACCCGCCAATATCGTGCCATTGGGCGCACATCAAAAAGAATTGGTCGGTGTCGATTTATTCCTCGATTGGCAAACAATTGAGGGCAGAAACCCCGATATTTTGGGCGAAGAATTGCAAAAGGTTGCCAGTGGCGATTTAGAATTGGTGATGATCACCAATCGTGGACAAAAAGTGTGGCCCCATGGGCATCCCGATACCTTCTGCACCGATCACTGGCGCTGTCGCTTCCAGAGCAAAGGCGAAGGATCATTACCTGGCAAAGCCATCGCCCACGAAGCGATTGTGCAATTGCTGAAAAATGTGAGCGAAGCGGGTTTCGATTTTATCAAGATCGAAAATCTATATCGTTTTGATGGTCAACCCGGCTTTTCGTTGGGACAAGGACAGTAATCTTGTGCTATGATAGGCATACCAATCCATATGCCTATCATAAACCGCAAAAGGAGATGTGTGCAGATGTCAGCAGATGACCGAACGCAAAAATTGGCACAAATCGCCCAGCAAGTGAAGGCTTGTACGGCGTGTCGGTTGTATCAAAATACGCGCAACCCCGTCCCTGGACATGGCAATATCCATGCCGAGATTATGTTCATCGGCGAAGCCCCGGGTGAACAAGAAGATATAAAGGGGTTGCCATTCGTGGGGCGGTCTGGTCAATATCTCGATTATCTGCTCAATCTGATTGGCATGAGTCGCTCACAGGTGTTCATCGCCAATGTGGTCAAGCACCGCCCGCCCGATAATCGTGACCCCGCCCCAGATGAAATTATCGCCTGCAAGCATTTTTTAGATGAACAAATTGCCATCATAGACCCACTACTCATCGTCACCTTAGGGCGTTTTAGCATGGCGCGATATTTTCCAGATGCCAAAATCAGCACCATTCACGGCAAACCCAAATATGATGAACGTATGGCTTACTATCCGTTATATCATCCCGCCGCCGCCCTGCGAAATCCCATGCTACGGCACGATATGGAAGCCGATATCAAGCGTATCCCCAGTATTTTAGATGAAGTACGCCAAAAGCGCCGTAACATCATCATCACACCATCGGGCGATAAGCCCGAATCTGATGCGCCACCCAAACAATTACCGCTATTCTGAACCAACACGGGCGCAATATCATGCGCCCATTTTCACCAACCATCATTTTGCATTACAATGAGTAACGATATTCATCGCCAAATTATAAGGAGCAAGTAGATCAGATATGCGCGGTTGTTTTGGATTTTTCATGTTTATCATTGTCACCATCTGGTTGTTATTCGGCTTTTTGGTGTTCACCGCCGTGCGGTCATGGGCATTTGACCGCAATTTTTATAACAGCATTGTCGATAATGATGCGCTTTATAATGCCTTCCGCGAAGAAGGATTACCCCAATTTTTAGCCGAGTTAGAAGTGAACGGGCAACGGGTATTAGACCCCACCAGCACCGCCTTCCCCGCATTGGTCGAAGCCATGCAAGGTGTATTGACCACCGATTATCTGCGGACGACCACCGTTGGGTTGGTCGATAACCTATTCGCCTTCTTTGAAAATCCGAGCAGTGGCTTGACGCTTAATATCGATTTAGCCCCCATCAAGATAGCACTGGCTGGCGCACAGGGTGATGCCTTTGTACGCACTTATGTGCGGGCATTACAACCTTGCACGACCACTATCAATTTTTCATCGAACCAATTGCCGACTTGTTTGCCACAAGGGGTCACACAGGAACAAGCGATTGCCGCCGTGACCGATTATAAAAACACATGGGTGAGCGAAATGCCCGTGACATGGGACTTGACCGAGAGTAATAGAGCCGATTTTTCGGGGTTGCCCAATATATCATTGGTACAATGGGTGAATAATGCCTATAGTGTGATGACTATCATCACCATTGTGGTGTGGTTCTTCAATGCCCTCATCGGCGGGCAAGGATTGAAGGGCTTATTGATGTGGCTTGGGGGGATGTTATTCTTGCCCGCATTGATTATTCTGCTGACGGGAGCGGCATTTGGTGGCAACGTACTCGATACCATCGCCAATGATGTGGTCAGGCAAGGGGCATCTGCTAGTTTAGATGTCTCGCCACGCGTACAAGAATCATTCACATTGGTGATATTAGATGCGCTCAGGCGGGTGAGCAACGGCTTTTTAAGCACTGGTGCTATCGCTTTGGGGGTATCGCTGGTGTTGTATCTCATGGGAGGCATCATGCGCCGTCCGAACCGACAAACATTGAATATCGATTATTATAACGACCCATCGTATCCGATTAAGCCCCTCTAAATGACCAGACTCGCCATCGGCACACCACCGATGGCGAGTTGGTTTCGCCAGCTTATTGTGTATCAAACAACCGGAGCAATTTGAGCGCCATCTGCAAATTCATGCGGGCGATGGGGTCAGATAATTTGACATGACAAATTTCTTGGATGCGATCGAGCCGATAATTGAGTGTACTACGATGAATATGCAACATCTCTGCCGTACTCACCCCATTGCCACCCGCATCTAAATAAGTTTCGAGGGTATGAAATAAATCGGCTTGTTGCTCCTCTTGCAATTGGCGCAAGGCGGGGATATGCGGGTTATCTCTGAGGGCATTATGCCCCGCCAAATACAACGTATGGATGTATCCCAATTGTTCAAAATAGACGATGCTGTCGTTGGG
>PGTJ01000033.1 GCA_002794515.1 Phototrophicales bacterium | reverse complement strand
ATGCGGTATCTGCGCCACAAGATGCGATGCAACAACAAATTCCACCGACTTTAACACCGTCACCAACCCCGCAACAAATCGCGCAAATTCCGCAACAAAGCCAATTTGAAGGGGGTATAACTCCTTCTCCTACGCTCGATCCACTTTATGCCCGTGCTACACAAGTTATCTTTGAACAAACAGCAACTTATATCGCCCAGACACAAACGGCACAGGCGTTGTTACAACCATTGCCAACATTCACGCCAAATATACCTCAACCCCCACAACAAGTTTTTCCAACACCAACGCCCACAACCCAGTTTTTATCGGGTGCAGATTGTGTGCATGAAGTGGTGGCGGGCGAGAATTTGTTCCGCTTATCGCTTCGATATGGTGTGCTGGTCAATGATATTGCCCGTGCCAGTGGTGTCACCAATATCAATCTGATTTTGGTGGGGCAAAAATTGATTATCCCCGGTTGTGGCACAACAGGGGTGCGCCCACCAGCTACATCCATCCCGACCCAATCAATTGCACAGGGTAGTAGCTTTGCGACATCCATGCCGAGTGCGGGGGGGGTAACGCATATCGTCCAACAAGGCGAGACACTCTTTCAGATTTCACTCCGCTATGGTGTCCCTGTGAATAGCATTGCCGCTCGTAATGGCATTAGCAACATCAATCTTATTTACATTAACCAAGAATTGATTATCCCATGAGCGATGTTTTAGACGAAAAATCACTCAACCGCCAGCTTATATATCATGGGCGGGTGGTCAAACTCGACTTGGTGACCGTTGAATTACCCAATGGTGAGACTAGCTTGCGTGAAATCGTCACCCACCCTGGTGCGGTGGCGGTTGTCGCATTGGATGATATACAAAATGTGATACTGGTGCGCCAATTTCGATTAGCCGCAGGTCGTATGATGCTCGAAATCCCTGCAGGCACACTTGAGCCGAATGAAGCCCCTATCGTTTGTGCAGAACGCGAATTGCAAGAAGAGGCTGGGTATAAACCACAAAAATTAGAACCGATTGGTGGGATTTTTGTGGCACCTGGATATACCACCGAATATATTCACCTATTTTTGGCGCGGGATTTGATCGAGTCGCGCCTTGAAATGGATGATGACGAATTTATCGAGACGATAAAAATCCCCCTCGCTGATGCTCTAAAAAAAATAGAGATTGGCGATATTCAAGATGCGAAGACGATTGTTGGCATATTGCGTGTAGCACGCTTGTTAGGGGTTCACTAAAACCCTTGAGATTGTTAGGGGGCGTTGTTATAATTGTAGTTCGCTAAATCAAGAGACAACTCATACGCCACTTGGGGCGTATTTTTTTGGATTGAAGGGAATAATCATCGTGAACGAGTTATTACAATCACTCGCTATGGAAAATCGTGGACATACCGATGTTGCCGTGGGCGATACTGTCAAAGTGCATGTTCGTATTGTTGAAGGTGACAAAGAACGTATTCAGGTGTTTCAGGGGTTGGTGATTCGTCGTCGTAAGGGCATGGGCAATGACGCGAGCTTTACCGTGCGTCGCATTGCCAGTCATGGTGTTGGTGTCGAGCGTACCTTTTTGCTCCATAGCCCCCGTATAGATAAAATCGAAATTTTGCGTCGTGCCAAAGTGCGTCGCGCACAACTGTATTACCTGCGCGATTTACGTGGTAAAGCCGCCCGCCTGAAGGAACGTAGAGACTAAGAAAGTTATCTATGCAACCACTCATCGGCATCACTGGGTCTATCATTGAACGCAATAACAATCGCTATATCGCCGCATATGAACCGAATGCGAAGGCGATTATCCAAGCAGGTGGGTTGCCAATTGTCATCCCATGTGATTTAGACCCACAAACATTACGTGCTATTTATGAACGGGTAGATGGTGTTCTATTGCCCGGTGGTGGCGATATTGACCCGGAATTTTACGGTGCGACACCCCATGAAAAGACCGCTCTCATCATCCGTGAGCGTGATATTGCCGAAATTCAAATCGCCAAATGGGCAGTCGCCGATGACTTGCCCATGTTTGGTATTTGTCGGGGGCATCAGGTATTCAATGTGGCTATGGGTGGGACATTATACCAAGATATTCCATCGGAATTACGCACCCAATATACGCACGATATCGAAAAAGGGATGCCCCGTAGCACTTTATTACATGATGTCAAAATCGCCCCCAACAGCAAACTGGCAACAATCCTCAAGACAGAGCAAATCAGGGTCAATAGCCTACATCATCAAGCGGTGATGACACCTGCAGATACTGTACAAGTCACAGCATATGCGCCAGATGGTGTTATTGAAGCCTCTGAACTACCAAATAAACGTTTTATCCTCACGGTGCAATGGCATCCAGAAGATTTACAGGATATGTCGCAAATGCGCGACTTATTCAAAGCATTTGTCGATGCCGCCCGCGAGAAATCATTATCAAATGGGCGATGAGCGGCAAAATCGGCGTATTTGATTCGGGTGTTGGTGGACTTTCGGTGTTACGAGAAATCCACCGCCTATACCCACATATCCCCACTATTTATGTGGCAGACCAAAAAAATGTCCCTTATGGACCGAAAAATCATGCCGAAATTTTGAGTTTTGTGCGACCCATTGTCGATTTTTTTATCCAACAGGGTGCAGAAGTCATTGTGTTGGCATGTCATGCCGCCAGCGCCGCCGCATTATATCCGTTGCGAGATTTATATCCCGATGTGCCGTTTGTGGGGATAGAACCTGCCGTCAAGCCTGCTGTGAATGCCAGCAAAACGGGCGTGATTGGTGTGTTGACCACACAGGCAACGGCTGATGGATTGTTGTATCGCAAGGTATTACGCCAATTTGCGGGGGATGCACATGTCATCACCCAAATTGCCCCCCATCTGGTGACATTGGTTGAATCGGGAACATTTGCTACAGAGGCGGGGCGGGCGATTATTCGTGATTATATCCAACCCCTTTTGGCGCAAAATATTGACCAATTGGTTTTAGCATGTACCCACTTTCCATTTTTAGCAGATGAAATTCGGCATATCACAGGCGAGCATGTAACACTGGTCGATCCCGGATTGCCTGTAGCCAAGCAAGTAGGGCGGGTATTGCCCAAACATTTTACGCCTGCCACTGCGCCACATACTTATTTTACAACGGGCGATTTAACGGCTTTTCAGCAAGCACTTCATCTGTTAATAGGCATCGATGATCCCGCGCACTTGCTGGTCATGGCATAAAATTTTATCCTGCTGGAGTTGTTTCTTCATCCAAATTCATGTTTGTATCGGCATCAATATTGGTGTAGCCGTTATGATCATCGGTCGTAGATGATGCTTTTGGCACTTTGGTCATCTCGGCAGTTTGAAAGGCTTTATCTGCGGCGGCACCTTCAAATGACAATACCCGTTTTGTGCCTTCTTGGATAGTGACAGGGAGCAGGATATTGAATGTGGCACCAGGGAAGGTCTCTAGGCTATGCCCTTCGCTCTCTGCCCAAATTTTGCCACCATGACCTTCAATTACACCGCGTGCAATTGTCAGACCTAAACCCGGTCCCGCGCCCAAGAATTTGTATGCTCCTGTCGAATGTAGTGAGGGGTCATATGCACGGAAAAATTTCTTGAATATCATCTCTAAATTGCGTTTATCAATGCCGACACCTGTATCTCGAATTTGGATGAGTACACGATCTACATCATCAGGAGAGGTAGCAGGTTGTAACGAGGCGATGATGTCAATGCGACCGTTATCAGGTGTAAATTTGATGGCGTTTACAATCACATTACGGAAGGCTTGTACGAGCCGTTGTAAATCGGCGGGCAGGGTGGGCAATCCACGTAAACCACGCGCAGAGAGGGTGAGTTTGCGTTGTTTGATAGCATCGGTGAGCGGTTCTATCGCCATTTTGATAATTGCTTCTGGCGATGTTGCGGTGAAGCGCAAGTCCATTGCATCCACATCTAATTGGCTCACATCTAACATAGCAGAAATTAGTTCTTCCATGCGTTCGGTCGCTTTGCGTAAGTTGCCAACTAAGGTTGTAGTTTGGTCTTGGTCGAGCATACCCTGTTCATTGAGAGCATCGATGATATCGGTATAACCACGCAATTGTGCTAATGGTGTTCGCAATTCATGACTGGCGATGGTCACAAAATCGGTTTTGACGGCATCCATCCGCTCTAATTGTTCATTTGCATTTTTAAGGGTGTTATTGAGCGAGCGCATACTTTTATTCAGATGTTGTAAATCTTCGACCAAACGGGCATTCCGGAGCGCGATGCCTGTTTGTTGGGCGAGTGTAGAGAGCAACACCAAGTCAGAGGGCATAAAAGCGGTATCGTTGATTTTGGGTCCGAAGCCCAATATACCGATGAGTGTTTGGTCTAATGTGACAGGTGCATAGGCGCTCATTTGAATCTCGCGGAAAAATTGCCGTTCGCTATTGGGCATATTACGATAATCACGCCCAAATTCGATATCGAATTGAGTGATAGGTTGGCGGTCTTTCGCCAACGTGAGGTAAATAGGGCTATTTAGCGAAATTTTGCCAATACGTTGGTCATTTGGGCTATTGGGTTGGCGCACCAATAAATCAATCGATTCGATAGATGTGTTACTGAGCAATATCAAACAACAGCCACGCACACGCAGTAATTCCATTAGTGTGGTGGTTGTTGATGGAATGAGTGTCTCTAATTCGACCATCTCCGACACCAATTGGCTATATTGCCGTGTGATTTGAGCATCATCTTGTTTATTACGTGCGGTGATGGTGGTGATAAGCCAATCGGCTATCTGCAGGAGCGGGATATATAATATGGCGACCATCAGCGCTAAAATGCTCATCCCGAATAGCCCTTCGGCATTCGTTGTTAAGCCTGCTCGCGCCGATAAATATAATGCTCCAAGTGTCAGTATACCGCCAATGCCGATGGCGGTCATCAAGCGTAGTGTGATTAAAAAAGCGGTACGAATATCAAATAAACGATGTTGTACTAACGCATACAGTGTTCCTGTGGCGCTAACGAGGCTGAAAATAATCGACACAATTGCCAAATTATCGCTACCACCACTGGCGGCGATGAGGGCGAATAACATCGGCGCAGATGCCATCACCCAAAATAAGGCACGATTTGCTACTTCTGGCAAGCGTGCTTTATAAAAGCGATAAAACGATACCAATGTGAGGATACTGCTGATGATTGCTCCGCCCACCAAAATCGCCCATAGTGCCAAAGATGGTGCGACGAAAAGCGAATCGAGCCAATTCACGGGGGGTAATAGTGGGGCAGGGTCTATGATTGTGGCGATGATGATGGCGATAATCCACACCCCGCCGATGAGCGTCCAGCGTCTGAATACCCCGTTGGATGTGTTTTGATTGAGTGTGTCTTTTAGGCTGATATGACCAAAGATGACAAATGCCGATGAAAACGCCAGCGTGCTGAATGTGATACGGCTTATACGGTCGGCGATAATCAAATCGGCGGGTAACAGATAAGTCGCAATTGCCACACAACAAAACAGCGTCATGATGGCGAATGGTTGTAATCTATCACCATCTAAATCGAAACGCACGCGGGCAAGCATCAATAATCCCAAATGGATGCCGATGGCGATAAGTGTCAGGATAGGTAAAATTGAACTCATCTGTAAAATGTCCTTTAAGTATGTGCCGATATGCACAGCGCCTATTTTAGAATATAATACGTTCCCTTTTTAGACCCGACTTTGAGAATTAAGCCTCTTTCGACCATATCAACGAGATCAAGGCGGAGTGTCTCGGCAGAGACACCTTCACAGATATTGCGATATTCGCGGTTGGTGATTGATCCATTTTTCTTGATATATTCTAATGCCAAATTTTGACGATGATTCGGTTCACGATTGATCTCTGTGGGAACGCGCAATTGCTTCTCGCGTGTATTATACAATGTTACCGCAAAACTATGTGGGTGTGCATCAAAATCGGGTAGTGGGTGTCCTGCTTGTTTCATGACTTCCATCATACGGTCTATGCCCAGTCCCAATTCTTCGATATACCCCCATTGAAATAATCCATTGACAAGGCGTGGGTTACGACTAAAGTGTTCATCTTTGATATTATCTACGGTGATGAATGCCGGCAAACCACCGGGTGATATAACCTCTAAGCGATCTGAATACATGCGAATTTCGATGCGCCGTCCTTTGAGCCGATAATCTCGATGACATATGGCGTTGACAATCGCCTCGCGCACAGCAAACTGCGGATATTCAAATGTCTCTTCGCGCTCTAAGCCTTTCACCACGGCGCTCACCGCCATTTCGCTCCAGATGAGATTCCATGCACTTTCGATGAGGCGTGGTAAAGAGCCTGTTAATTCTTCACGACGGATATATCCCGCCAGCCCACTTTCGCCACGTGGTGTTTTGCCCAAAAATTTAGCGAATACCACACTCGATTGTGGTATCCATTGTTGTGGATATTCACAAAATAGCAATGCACCACAAATGGTTGGCTTGCCTTCATGGTTGAGTGCGCCGATCTCATGTAATAAATCATCTAAATTGCCTGTATGTGGGCGCTTGGTGCGTTCTGTGCGTTTTTCGATGTAGGCATCGATTAATTTTTTGCTGAAATGTTCTTTGGTGAGAGTCGGGATGACTTCTGACTCGTAATCACCACTGGTCTTTGCGCTCACCAGACGGGTAATTTCTTGCCCGCTCAGAGGGCGATTTTTTGCGCCACTACGGATGAGGACTCGACCATCATCTAATGCGTGCAATTCTGTGCTTCTGGGAATTTTGAGGGCATATAATTTTTGCTCTGGTGAGATTTGTTGAATGCTATCGACCCAATTTAGCGTGTCTAGTTCTTCCCATGTGCCGACAACCACCGCAGGATTAAATAATTCTTCTGCTTCTTGCAAGCATTTTGCCAGTCCCTCTGCATCTGCTTTAATGGGTGCATATTCACCGTTCTCTTGCAGACCAATGATGAGCGTGCCACCCTCGCTATTGGCGAAAGCGACTATTGTTTCTGCAATTTGTTTGGCATCTACTTTTTCGATGAACGCAACACGCGCTCCTTGCCCTTTGGTGATGAGGTCAGGGTATATCATCGAATGCCCTTTTGCTTCTGCCGATAATTGTTTACTATTCTAACATAATTCGCCAAAACGCACACCAAATCAGTGCGATGGGCGGGTCGTCAGAAGATAGATGCCAAATATCAAGGCAATGAGTGTTGGGGGGATACATACCGAGATAACCAAACGCGGAAAACTGCTCATGCCCATATCGCCCGTAACAAACCATAACAACAAAAATAAACCGATAATGATTGCACCTAAAATTGCGCCAGAAATGCCAATACGCGAGATAGTTTTTGTATCCAGTTGTGGGGGAGGGGTAGGTGAGTCGCTCATAGCCTATCTTTTCTGTTGATGTGTGAATAGGCTTTCATCTTAGCAATTTTTGAAAGGCTATCAAGCCTAAATCTAACTGGCGATTTGCTTTGATGATAAATGATCGATAATTCGTTTGAGGTTGCGTTTATGTCGATGAATTTCGGCTTGGGTGCGTGTTTCTAATTCTGCATCTGGCTCGATATGAATAGATACATCTGCCGAGATAATTTTTCGCAAAACAGGCTTCATCTCTTGTGTATCATGTAATCCTGCAACGGGAATTTGTTCAATGATTACGGGTGATGGAGCGATATGGCGCAATTTCTGATAACCAATATATAAACGGGTCATCCTGAGATACGTCAATAAAATGGTGATTATCCACAGACCACCATAGATTGTTATAATGAATAATCCCATACCGACCAAATCGTTTGCCATAACCCAAATATCCAATCGCTTCAATATGTATTGTAAGGGAAGCGATAGTTTGGCTCAATTTGAGGTGTGTACGAAATTTGTTGGGATATTGTTTAATGGGGGTATTTGCCCCCATCATGGATAAACGATGAGTAGGGTGATGGATTGTGGGGGTAATGTTACCACACCATTCTGAACACCATCTGACCATGCTAATGCTTCTGCACGATGATTTTGGTCGAATAACCAATATTCTCCATCGGTTAAATTGGCATTTGTATTGACTAATTCTAAGGGACGTGTGAGCAGGTTATCGGTCACATTCGTGATGATAATGGTAATTGCCCCATCCTCGCGCAATGCACTTGTGATGATAATATCCAGTGGGGTATCATTTCCCGATTGCAACAGGGTTGTGCCGAGTTTTTGATAAAGTTGATATACATAATAGGTTGGGCGCACATTATAGCGCGCTAATAATCCATGCCCACCGAGCTGGTCGCTGGTCTGCATATTAAAATATGCCACAATGCTCACCTGATGCTGAATTAATTTCGATAATACGGCGCTCCACCAAATGGCGTTATAGAACGAATCGGGTGTAGCTTCTGTGCCGATATTGGCGCTCCAATCGGAATTTGCTTCTGTGATGGCGATAGGCAATGCTTCGCCCACTTCTTCGTTTACCACTTGACGCAAATTGGTGACGATGCTATCCCATGTATAAATATCTTGACGCAATGTTTCGATGGTGGCGCGTTGATTATTTTGTGGAAATGGATAGCGATGCACCGATACAATGTCGATCATATCGCCGTTAGCACGCAGAAATTCCCGCAAAAATTCATGCGCCCTAGCGATTCCCTCATAGCTATCTATCCCTGTAAATTGAGATGTATCTGGACCAACAAACATGATTGTTGGGTCTATGGCGAGCATGGCTTGGGCGATAGCACGCCAGTCGCGGTTATGTTGTTCGGTGGTGTAATCATTGAATAAATTCGGCTCATTGCCGATGCTCCAATACTTCACACCATAATTTTTAGTGATGTTGACATACTCCACCATTTTTGCCGCTTGTTCAGGAGTGCCACCCTCTAGGCGAACGCTAATGCTGGGTTCTGCACCAATTTGCCGACACAGCGCGATGAATTGGTCAATCTGAAAATTTTGGATATTGGTGGTATCGCCAACACGCCCACCCGGAAAACGCAAATAGCGAATGCCCGATGCTTCGGCGGCGGGGTATAAATCGAATGGGATGACATTCAACAATCCATAATTCGCCCCATAAACATATGGTGATATTTCACCGACTGGTGATTCTACATCGACCCACAACACAGACTCGTCATCGGCACGAATAGGGGAGATGCAGAACATCACCCCTATCATTATCAACAGCGAGAGCCGCTTGATCATAACTATTTCTCCACACCTGTAATCACGACACCGCGCATGAAGAATCGTTGTGCGAACAAGAATATCAACACGGGTACAATTAAGCCAATCAACATCGAACTTTGGAGCAGGTGTGGCTTCATATCGTAGACGAAGTTAAACCGTTGGATACCGACCGATATGGGTAGCAAATCCTCTTTACCCAATAAATAGATGAGTGGCATAAAATAATCATTCCATGCGAATACCAAATGGAAAATTGCCACCGATACAATGACGGGTAACGATTGTGGGATAATCACCGATACCAGAATGCGGAATGGTCCTGCGCCATCAATCATTGCCGCTTCATCGAGTTCTTTAGGCAATGTGAGGAAATATTGACGGAGCAAAAATACATTGTAAGCATTGGCAAAGAAGTGTGGGACTATGAGTGGCAACCATGTGCCTGTCCAACCGATGGTGGCGAAGAAACCAAATGTCGGCACAAGCGTGACTTGGCTCGGCAAAATAATGGTGCTGACCAAAATTAAAAATAGCGCCCGTTTACGTGGAATAGGGAAGCGGGCAAAAGCGTATGCGACCGAAATACATGATAAAAGTGTGCCTATCATGCCCAACACAGCAATAGCAAATGTGTTGCGAAGCATCACGGGGAAGTTGGTTTGCCGATTATTCCATACTGTATCAAAGTTTTCGAGCAGGTGAATTTCTAAGACTTCAACCGCCTTTAGTTTGCGCCAATTGCCTTCCCATATAATCACTTCAGAAGGATTATCGGGATCAATAAACTCGTTTTTAGCGTTATCGCCTCGTTTGAGGTTCAAGCCTGCCAAGACTTGTGTTGTGCCATCGGGTAAGGGAACTTCATACAGGGGTAAATCTTTGCCTTCGTAGCGAAATGTCTGTGGTGTGTAGGGTAACACTGTGCCAGATTTAATCTGTGGTTCGCTTTTTGAGGCGGTGACAACGGCATAGGCAAATGGCATCAGAAAGCCCATGAGGATGATGCAGGCAAACAAGGTGACGGTGCTGTACATCGCCAATTTTTTGAGTTGCAAGCCATAAAACGGAGATGTATTGATATACGATTCGATAGTTGACCGATGTTGTACATGAGTAGCCATTATGCTTTTTCTCCGCTTCCATAATAAACCCAATAACGGGCGGTGGCGAATAAAAATAAGGTGATGCCCATTGCCATGACAAACATCAACCAAGCCAATGTAGATCCATACCCCATATTTTGTTGGGCAAAGGCATTTTTATACAGGTGGATATTATAGAATAGGGTTGCATTACCAGGGTCACCCGTCCCTTCTTTGAGGATGAAGGGGATTTCAAAATAACGGAAGATGCCGATAACTGACAGAATCAGGTTATAAAACACCACAGGTGAAATCATGGGGAAGGTGATACGCCTAAAAATGGTTAATCCATTTGCGCCATCTACCCGTGCGGCTTCATATAATTCTGTCGGTACGCCTTGCATGGCGGCTAACATAATGAGCATGGCATTGCCCACACCCCATACGCCGATGATGTTCAGGGCAGGATAGATGAGGTTGACATCAAACAACCAGTTGGGTTTTCCAAGTCCTAATTCAAATAAAATGCGATTCAACCAGCCCGAATCGGTATTCAATACACCACCCCAAATGTATGCCGATGATACCACAGGTACGATATAAGGCATATAAAATAAGGTGCGGAAAATCGGTCTACCGATGAGATATTTAGAATTGAGCAATGCCGCCAATCCAATCGGGATGATGATGGATAGCGGTAAGGCGATGAGGGCAAATTTGAATGTCGACATCAGCGCAGGACCCAGTAAGGGGTCTTGTGCCAGATATTTGTAATTTGCAAAATCATTGAAGTAGATATTGTTCGGCTCTGCCAGTTTGAAATTCAAAAATGAAAATACAAAAGAGGCAAACATTGGCAAAATGGTGAAGCATACCAAGCCGATGATCCAAGGGGATAAGAAAATCCAACCCCAAATTTGTTGTTGTCGGTATAACGATAACCCTCTTTGTTTGGGTATGGATTGAGAGACCACTTTTGGTTGTGTAATTTCCATGATATATTCCTCTGATTTTATGATGGATGTGTATTCAGAGGAGGCAAATGCCCCCTCTGATGTGTGTGGTGAGATAGATTATTCTTTGAAAATCACATCCAAATCAGCCACCAATTTCTCTAATTCGGCTTGAATATCGAGATCCGGTGTGCTTTCAATCAGGCTTTGGAATGCGCCGATACGGTCTTTGGCTTTGAGGTAATTGGGCATGTTATATTCATGATTGGGGCTATCGGCATATGCCAAGCTATCAATGGCAACTTGCCAATTGACACCTTGCGTGAAGCGTTCATCTAATGTGGCGAAGAAGGCATCGGTGTCTTCTTCACGAGCGGGCATACCACCATAGACGATTAACAATTCGTCAGAGGCTTCACCGATGAGGTAAGTCAATACCTCAAATGCCGCCAATTGTTCTTCCATAGACATATTGGCAGAAGTACGCATTAAGCGGAAGCTATCACCATGCAGTTTTGCAGTGGTCACGCCGTTATGCGATGGCATCACGGCAATATCCCAGTCGTTGGTGTCGCCAACACAGCAGGTATACCACAGGTGGGTGTGCGCCATTGCTACGCGACCAGATGAGAAGGCATTGCCGTTGGCGAGGACATCGCTACCAACCTGAGACGCATTGGGGATGAATTTATCGACCCAAATACCGTTGTAGTACCAGTTGAAGGCATCGACCCACGCTTGTGGCAACACCGCACCACCATTTTCATCAACCAAAGAAGATGCGCCAAACATGGTCGAGATACCGCGTGGTTCGTTCCATTGAGAGACAAAGCCCCATTGTTGCACCGATGCGGGGTCAAATTCAGCCATTGTCGCATCATTACCGTTGGCATCCACCGTCAGGTACATTGCCAGTTCGCGCAAGGTGTCCATGTTCCATTCTTTTTCTTCGCCGTTCACATCGACATATGGCACACCATATTCTTGTGGGGGATAGGGTGCATCTGCTTCATCGAACAGGCTTTTGCGGAAGTAAATGAACGATGGGAAGGTGGCAAATGGCAGACCAACCAACCCTTGTCCGGGGAAGCGGAAGGCTTCGACAGCGGCGGGGCTGAATTGGCTAATATCATAGCCACTGGCTTCGATAAGCGGTTCGAGGTCGAGATAATTGCCTGCGAAGGCATTCGAGCCATCTGCACCAACCGGACCGATGATGTGTGGGGCTTGACCGGTGGCGATGAGTGTGGCAAGGGTATCATATGCCACATTGTTATCGACAATTTGGATTTGTAACTGAATGCGATCTTGCGAAGCATTGAATTCATCAACAACCTTATTTTGGGCTTCAATTTGTTGTGGTTGACCACCCGCGCCCAAACCGACATACCAGATGATGGTAATACGGTTTTGTGCAAACGTGGGCATCACGCCGATGATGAACATCAGGGCGCTCACGATGACGACTAAACGTGCTAATTTTTTAGACATTTTCTTTACCTTCCTCTCTATATCGAGATAAGTAGTTTATGAAACAGACTGACATTTTGGTGGATTTCGCGTTATGATGTATGTAGCAATCGAGCGTAGTTGACCTCCTTTGTTCGTTTAGGCACGTCTGGTGATAGAAGCACCACACGTCTCGCGGATAACTAAGTGGGTTTCTAACAGCGCATGGCGGGCACCATCGCTGACACCCTCAATCTGGTCGAGCAACAGATGTGTCACCTGCGCTCCTTTGGTGTGGATGGGTTGATGAATGGTGGTGAGCTTGTTTCGCTCTGATGTCGGCAAATCATCAAACCCAACGATAGCAATATCGCCCGGTACACGTACACCCAGTTCATCGAGTGCTTTCAATGCGCCCACAGCCATTTGGTCGTTGGCACAAAATACCGCATCCACATGTGCCTCTAATAAGGCTCGCATCCCCTTATAACCGCTACGGCTTTCAAAGTTGCCTTCAAAAACGAATTCGTCACGATATGGGATGCCCAGTTCGGCTAATGCTTGTTTGTATCCCTCTAGCCGTTTGATACCATCGATATTATTCAACGCCCCTGTGATATGACCAATTTTGCGTCGCCCTTGCTGATAAAGATGCTTGGTGGCAACACATGCCGCCGCTTGATTATCTACGGTGACAAAATTAACACGATCTGCCCATTGGTGTGGATGTTCCACCATCGCCAAGGGGATGCCCATATCTAATAAACGCGGGATAAACGGGTTATCTTGTTGCGTAGATGCCAGTAACACACCATCCATGAGATGATTTTTGAGGATTCGCTCATAAAACCGCTCTTCATCAGTGCTAGACTCTTGTATCCAGAGCAACATGGCATAATTGCGTTGGTTTGCCGCCTGCGCGACACCATTCAACAGGGTCGGAAAGTAGAATTGGTCGTCAAAGACGGTGGCTAGGCTTTGTGGGATGACCACACCAATGATATTTGTACGTCCAGTCGCCAAAATGCGCCCGCGAATATTGGGTGTATATCCCAATTTTTCGATGACCTCTTGTACCCGTTGGCGGGTTTCTTCGCTCACATAGGCTTCATTATTAATGACCCGCGAGACAGTCGCCCGAGAAACACCTGCTTCTCTGGCAATATCTTCTAAATTCAGGTCTTTTGCCTTGTGGTTGGCATTTGGCTTTAATTTGGACATTATCTCACTTCAAAAAAATAAAACTCTTTTACCTTTTTTCTGAGAACGCTCTCTGAGAACGCTCTCAGAGGGTATATTAACGCAAGCTAAGAGACTTGTCAAGCAATTGGTGGCTCAATTTTAGCGAAAATGAGAAGTGATTATGATGAAAACGTTACCATTTTGAAAATAAGATTAAATCTGCTGGGAGACCTGGATTCGAACCAAGATTGACGGGGCCAGAACCCGTTGTTTTGCCCTTAAACTATCTCCCAATGAGGTGTGTATAGTGT
>PGTJ01000732.1 GCA_002794515.1 Phototrophicales bacterium | reverse complement strand
CCACTTTATCAGTGGATGATATTATCATCCGACCCGCCACCCAAGCCGATATAAAGGCGATTGGTGTATTATGGCAAAAATTAGTCATTCATCATCAACAGCTCGATTCACGCTTGCCAGAATCTGCCCCTGATGGCGATGTGTTATATGCCAGTCGCATTGCATCATTGATAGATGACCCATATCATCGGGTATTGGTGGCAGAACACCATCATCAATTGATTGGTTATGTATTCGGCATGATTGCCGATTATATTCAAGACATCTTTTTGCCAGAGGTGACCGGCTTTTTAGCCGATATTTTTGTCGATGAGGCATATCGTGGGGCAGGGGTGGGCAAAAGATTGGTATCGGCATTTGCACAATGGCTCAAATCTCGCGGGATCGTTACAATGGAGTGGTATGTCGCATCAGAAAATGCGTCTGCCCGTGCGTTTTGGGAACATATCGGCGGAAAAAGTCTGAT
>PGTJ01000303.1 GCA_002794515.1 Phototrophicales bacterium | reverse complement strand
GGTGTTGCCACGCCGCAGGGCTGACGGCGTTGCCAAACCATTGATGCGCCAATTCATGGGCGATGATGCTTTCATCGGCAAAGGCGATACCGAATGTGGATAGAGTTTGTGTTTCGAGCGCAAATCCCAGTTCGAGGTTATGCACGACCGCGCCATATGCCTCGAAAGGATAGGGACCGAACACCGTCTCGAAGAAATCGATCATATCGGCTTGCAAGTCAAAATCGTTCAAGATGTCATCGGGGGCATTCACGGTGAAATAATTGCGAATGGGGATTCCGTTGCGCGTTTTATCTGTGACAATGTTGAAATCGCCAATGGCGATGGTGGTCAGGTAACTGCTCATCGGGTCTTGAGATGACCAGCAATAGGTGGTGCGACCATCTTGTGCGGTGACGCGCTCTTGTGTGCCATTTGCGCCGACTACATATTCGTCATCAACTGTGACGCAATACCGATAGGTGGCTTTATCAGACGGGTGTTCATTCACAGGATACCATCCCGATGCGCCTTGTGGCTCACCAGCGACCATCACACCGCCATCATAAAAATACCAACTGCCCAACCGTTCCATATTGGGATGGCTGGCATAAGTCACGGTCACGGTGAATCGGGTGTTTGGGGCGATAATTGCCGTGGGTCTGATGACCAGTTCCCCCTCAATTTGGTCGTATTCGGCGGGTTGATCATCCACCGATAGGGCGCTGATGATTAAATCGGCAAAATCCAAATTGAATTGGGCTAATGGTTGTGTGGCGATGGCGCTGATGATCGTCGTTGCCCTGATTTGTCTGGCGTTCATATCCACATCGAGCATCAGGTCATAATGCTGAACATCGTAACCGCCATTGCCCATTGAGGGGTAGTATGGGTCGCCGATGCCTTCTGACCCGATGAGCGCATCATCTATTGGGGCATTCTCTTGTGCCAAAACCAAAATTGGCACGATGGTGATTAGGTTGAGCAATATCAGCCACAATAACAACTTTTTCATCACACTGTCCTCTGCCTTATGATATACGGAATTTGTCTAAGATTTGCAAAATTTCTTCACCATAGGTGTGCGCTCGCAATTCACCAATCCCTTTGACGGCTTGTAATTGGCTGATGCTATCGGGTGGGTGTTGTGCCAATTCGAGTAATACATGTTTGCTGACGATGGCGCGTGCCTCGATTCCTTGTTGTTGGGCGCGCTCTTTGCGCCATGTGTGTAGGGCGGCATAACGGTCGGCGACCAAACTTTCCATCCCCCGTAATTCGGGTGGTGGGGGGAGGGATTGTATCTCATACCCTTTTTTGATGGCGGTGAGGATGGCTTTGGCGTAACGTTTGCGTTGCTTATAAGTCAGGATATGCGATTTTTCCAGTTGAATCAAAGATGTTGGACTGGCTTGTGCGAGGGCGATCAATTGGTTGTTGCTGATGATTTGCAAGGGCGGGTTATCTTTGGCTTGTGCCAATTCATCACGCATGATATACAATTCGCTCAAGATTGCCAATTCGCGCCACGATAAGTGATGTGGCTCGGCGATATTCCAGAAGGCGCTGGGGTCGAATTGCTTGACTGCCGATGGAGCGAGTTTGGTCAACGCCTGAAATGCCCGTGACGCATCGGGCAGGCGACGCAGGCTCTTGAGACGCACATAGAGAATATCATGCAGGTGGGGCAGGTAATGCGAATCCATTTGGGCGTAAATCAGGCTATCTTGAGGCAATGGGCGCACCGCCCAGTTATCTAATTGATGCCGTTTATCGATGGTCACACCCAAAAATGCCTTGAGTAGATGATTTAAGCCGAATGGGTGGATATTGCAAATTTTGGCGGCGATCATCGTATCGAACAAATTATTAAATTCAAACCCAAAATCGCGCTTGAGGGTGACAATATCATATTCTGCGCCATGTAATACTTTTTCAATCTTTTCATCGGCGAAAATCGCCCCTAGTGGGCGCATATCATGTATGGCGAGCGGGTCGATGATGTAATCTTTGGTGCGCGATGAGAGTTGTATCAGACACACCCGTTCTTGATAGGCGTGCAAACTGTTGGATTCGCTATCGACCCCAATCAAAGTTTCTGTGCTGAGTTGCGCCACCAATTTATCGAGCATCGATGCTGTTTTGATGAGGGTGGCGGGTGGAAATGGAAATTTGGGCATCCTCAAATCCAGTTACGAAACCGAAAAAAAGCGAGCATTCCGATTGCGGTGAAGAGCATCGAAGCCGACACCCAATAAAATGCTTCTGGATGTTCTTGAAGGGGGAGGTTGATATTCATCCCATAAATACTCGATATAAGCGTGAGCGGGAGCATAATCACCGAGATGACTGTCAACACGCGGATGACCTCGTTCACTCGATGATTTGCCAGTGTATTCACGGTATCGGCAAGACCAGTGATGATCTCGGAGTCTTCATCAATCATATCGCGGGCTTTTTCGATGTGATCTACGATGTCGCCAAAATATTGGTCCGAGTCTTCGGGCAAAAGAGGGTGGTTCAGGTTGGCGATGTGGTGGAGAATTGGCACTTGTTGGCGGATGATACGCCGTAAGGCGATGATGTCGCGGCGCACGAGGGCAATCTCGCGGATGACGATTTGGGCATTTCGGCTGAAGATAATCTCTTCAATAGACTGAATATTCAGGTCGACTTTGCGTAAAATGGGGAAGAGATAATCGACCAGCGCATCGATGATATGATACAAGGTGTTTTCGGTATTTTTGCCCAATAATTTATCGAGGGTGGCGGGGTCGGAATGACACCGTTCAAGCATGTTGTTGAGTGGTTTGAGTGTTCCATCATGAACGGTGATGATCACATTTTTCATCACCAAAAAATTAACCTCGCGGGAGCGGGTGAGGCGTTCTTTGGCATCCCATACAGGGAAGTGAAGCACGATGAAGATATAATCGTCCTCCACATCTAATTTCGGGCGTTCATTGGGCGAGAGCATATCTTCGATATTCAAGGGATGCACAAATGGATAGAGGGTGCTGATGGCTTTAATTTCTTCTGGGATGGGATTGCGAATATCCAGCCATTTGATTTGTTTATGGGCAATTGTCTTGAGCGTCATATAATATGACACCACCTTCTGTTGATTGGGCGAAAAAATCATTTTTATTGTGACATATCCGCCTTTTTCTGGCAAATCCTTTTTGACACACCCTAGCGCTTGTGATATATTTAACAGGCAAAATGCCAAGTTAAAAAAATCGAAATTGGTTTG
>PGTJ01000731.1 GCA_002794515.1 Phototrophicales bacterium | reverse complement strand
TATCACCCCCCCGAAGAGGAGAGATTGATTATGAAATACCTCAGTTTGTTGTGTCTATTTTTACTCGTATTAGGATTAACCACCGTGAGCGCACAAGACGACACCCCAATTCCACAAGTACCCACCGAAGGCGCATTTTTTACGGGCGAATATCGCAATATCTTAGCCGAATGGGGCTTAACCGATGAAGAAATCCAAGCCCGTATCGATGAGACCTTCCAACAACTTTTTTATGGCGATGACAACAACGAGCGTGTGTATTACGAACTCGGTGATGACATGGCATATATTGCCGATATTAACAACAATGATATTCGCACCGAAGGCATTTCGTATGGCATGATGATCACCGTTCAGATGGATAAAAAAGCCGAATTCGACCGCTTGTGGAAATGGGCATATACCCATATGTATCATAAAGAGGGTCCGTGGAAAGGCTATTTCTGTTGGCATACCCGTCTTGACGG
>PGTJ01000625.1 GCA_002794515.1 Phototrophicales bacterium | reverse complement strand
CTTATTATAATAGGTGATATAAATGTGGTGCAAATAAGCGGTTGCGTGTTTATGATAACCCGAAAATCCATGATTTGTTTGATCATGTTGCTGATATTAGCCAATGGATGCGACCAACACTCTACACAACTGACTGGCATCCCCACAGTATTTACCCTGACACGCCAATTGGCGATTTATAACTGGGGGACATACATCGCGCCTGAATTGCTGACGCTGTTTTCTGAACGCTATGGGATAACCATTATTTACGATGAATTTGACAGCGATGAGCAATTATTGACTGAATTGCGTGCGGGCATGATATATGACCTCATCGTCACCACCGATATGCTCATGCCCGTCATGCGTCGTGAGGGATTATTGACGCGGTTGAATCATGCCAACATCCCCAACATCATCAATCTCGCACCCGAATTCGCCAACCCGACTTATGATCCACAAAATCGTTATAGTGTGCCGTATCAGTGGGGGACAATTGGCATTGGTTATAATATCACCCGAACAGGGCGCGAATTGACCAGTTGGCGCGATTTATTCGACCCCGCTTTTCGTGGTCGCGTAGGCATTTTGGATGATTACAGCGTATCGGTTGGCGCAATCTTGATGATGCTCGGTCATTCGCCCAATACAACCAATGTGGTGCATATCGAAGAAGCTCGCGAATTTTTATTGGCGCATACCGATCAATTGGTGATTATCGGCGATATCGGTCAAGATTATCTGCAAAATGGTGATCTCGATGTCGTCATGGAATTTAATGG
>PGTJ01000382.1 GCA_002794515.1 Phototrophicales bacterium | reverse complement strand
TTATTTGGCGGGGCAATTGATTCGGGGTAAAGGATATGGTCCCATTGGTGATGCCGCGCTCGGCATTGGTGGTGGTATTGTCGGGTCTATCATCCTACGCCTGACAGGACAGACCAACTGGGATAATGGTCTGATTGGTGGCATTGTGTTTGGGACGATTGGCGCAATTGTGTTGGTCTTCCTCGTCCGCTTGGTCAACAAAGATTTTGCCAAATAACATCCCCATTTTGCATATGTGGACGCGTTTGTGCGCGTCCGCAGACCTTATCAATACAACTTTTACCTCGCATTAACCATAAATTATATTGCCAAATCATCATCATTACAACATGAATAAATAAACATGGGATTAAATTCTTACGCATCTTCATAGTAGTTTCTGAATATAATCAAGATATAGATGTGTGTTTTTCGAATAATCGGCATATATAGATGTATAAGTGATGATGGCACTTGCAGACGAACAGATGACAACCATATCACAGGCGAAAATCCTCATTTTAGATGAATGTGTGGATATTTATAACCAATTGTATCCTCAATTTGAGCGTCATTTTGCACTAGAACGCATCTCATTAGAGGAAAGCCACAAATTGTCGAATGTCGTACCGCCCGATGGTGTGGTCGTCATTGCAGGAAGAGCGCAGTATCCATATGTTATCCAGTGGTTGCGCCAGATTCGCCAATATGACGCATGGCAATATATCCCCATCATTCCCTATATCAATATGCCAGAAGAGACATTCTTTCTGAATGCAGGCGCAACAGAATGTTGGGTGCATCCCATTTCAATTGATGCCATGATAACCCGCATGAAAAATCACTTAAACCGTGTGAAGCAATTGCATCAGTATGGTCGCCAATTGCAAGAGTATCGACAGGCGTATCTGGCTCAATCGCATCTGATTGAGATTGCCTCGCATGACTTGCAACATCCGATTAACGATTTGCTGATGATTGAGGGGTTATTGCAACAATACGCCCAACAAGATACGCAGATCAAAGCCTTGCTCGAAGATATGAATGTGGCGCTCGACACCATGCAAGAGGCGCTCACTGATTTTCTGACGGCATTATATGTGCGTAGCGAAGTGCAGTTTAATCCACAGTATATTTCGGTATCGAATATTTTGTTAGATATTGGTCTGAAATATACATCCCGTGCCGCCTCAAAAAATATTCAAGTCGTGATTGGGCAAACAATTGGCTATATGTATGCCGACCCCAGACGGCTAAAACAAATTGTCGAGAACTTGGTCAGCAATGCTGTCAAGTATAGCCCGCCGAATAAAGAGGTGCATATTTGGTCAGAGGTCGCCTCCGAAGGCACATATATTCGTGTGCGCGATTGGGGTCCGGGCATTCCACCAGAAGAACGCTATTTGCTCTTTAGCGAATTTGGACGTTTGAGCACACAACCAACAGGCAACGAAAGTAGCATCGGGCTTGGTTTATGGGTGGTGAAAAAATTGGCAGAAGGCATGAATGGCGAGGCTGGCGCACGCTTTCCAGAAGAGGGCGGGTCTGTCTTTTGGGTGCGTTTGCCGAGCAATCCACCTGCTTAATCTGTCCAATCGGGTGCGAGGGTATTCTCAGTTCCGAAAGTCAATTGGTGTAATTCATGACCATCAACCCGAATCCGATATAAATTGAATTTCTGGGCTAATGAATTGGCATGGTCAGAGGCGAAAATGATATATTCACTATCAGATGACCATGCTGGATGTAAATGCGTCTTCCCTGGCACAGTCGTATCGGTCAATGGATAATGGAGCTGATTGGTGATGTCATATATCCAGATGGTTTGTGCATCGGCAAATTGATGGACATAGGCAATTTTCGTGCCATCTGGCGACCATGCAGGAAATGAAGCATCTTCTGCCAACAATTGCATATTTGCCCTGTTTGTGCTGGCGAATTGGATTTGTTCGGGCAACGTGAGCAGATAAATATTTATTCTATCTGTGGTTCTTTGGGTGAAGGCGATTTGTGTGTTATTGGGCGACCAAGCGAAATGTAACACATCCCCGCGCCCGGGCGGGTTGATAACCATGTGTAATTGTGTTCCATCGGCGTTACCGATGAACAACCCATAATAACCGGTGTCGGTCTTGGCATGAAATCCCAATTGACGATCATCCCATGACCACGCAGGCATGGCTTTATCATAGGCGATGGCGAATGCGCCCATATTGCTATCGGTGATGAACGGCTTGGTGCTAGTATTGGGATTATTGACCGATGTGATGTGGATGTCGTATAGATTGCTCTCGCGGGAATTGGCATGATAGGCAATATATTGCCCATCCGATGACCATTTGGGATATCGTTCATTGATAAAGCGCGACTCGGTGAGCCGAATAGTGACACCAACACGCATATCTAACATGAATAAATCCCATGACTGCGTGTCGGTTTT
>PGTJ01000038.1 GCA_002794515.1 Phototrophicales bacterium | reverse complement strand
GTTATTATCTGGTCAATTTTTATGTGGGCAATGCCGAAATTTATGCCAATATCAACGGCGAGGTGGCGCGTGTCGTCATCAGCGTCACCAATCGTGGCGGGGGATTAGCCCGTTTCGTCATCAGCCAGATGACCGCGCCCGATGGTCGCACACCCCTGACCAGCGAGACCATCCATACACTGAATACGCACTTATTAGCCCATTTGAATAACGCGATCAATAGCCTCATCACCGCCCGTTTGGGCAATATCAACATCGATGGGGTGTTCTTCTCTGAGACGGAGATGAGTGTGGGGGTGGCGGATTAGCCACGCGCATCAACGGCGCTGGCATTGGTGTTGATGCGACATGCGTCATCACCAAAAAGCGCCTTTATGATCACCTCACACCATTTTAGTGCTGGGCTTTTGAGATGTGCGGGCAAAACCGCACAACGCGCCATCAAAGTGTGTTATAATTGGCAATATTGTTGATGGGTCATACATAAGGATGCCTACATGACGCGCAAGTGGTGGCACGATGCCGTGTTTTATCAGATTTATCCCCGTAGCTTTGCCGATGCCAATGGCGATGGTATCGGCGACATCAACGGGATGCGCCAAAAATTGGATTATCTGGCATGGCTGGGGATTGATGCCGTGTGGCTTTCGCCCCATTATCCATCACCGCAATATGATTGTGGTTACGATATTTCTGATTATTGTGATGTCGCCCCTGAATATGGCACATTAGACGATTTTCGGGCATTTTTAGCCGAAGCCCATGCCCGCAACATTCGCGTGATTATCGATTTCGTCCTCAATCATACTTCGCATTTGCATTCGTGGTTCATCGAATCGCGGTCGAGCAAAGATAACCCCAAGCGCGATTGGTACATCTGGCGCGATGGTGACGGCGATAACCCGCCCAACAATTGGCAATCGACCTTCGGCGGGTCGGCGTGGGAATATGACCCCACAACGGGGCAGTATTATTATCACTTCTTCCTCAAAGAACAACCCGATTTGAATTGGCGCAATCCACAGGTGGTGCAAGCCATGCTGGATGTCGCTCGGTTTTGGCTGGATATGGGCGTAGACGGCTTTCGGCTCGATGCGGTTGGCACAATTTTTGAAGATGAACACCTGCCCAACCATATCAGCCCCTATCGCTCGGTCGACTTTTTACGCAATGAGGTTGAGGTGCAACTGGGCAAGCCACGCACCGTCCCCGAAAAAGAATGGGAGCGGTTGTTTGTGCATCAGGTCAATCTGCCCCAAGTCCACGACATCATGAAGGCGTTGCGCCATTTGACGGATGAATACACCGACCGCGTGCTGATTGGCGAGACGGCGGATATTCCGTATTTAGGCGATGGACATGATGAGCTACACATGATTTTCAATTTTAATCTGTTGCGCGATGCCCCTTTCACCACCGATTGGATACGCGAAAATTTGACCAAGCAATATGCCCAATTGCCACCAGGTGGCTGGATGGCGAACACGCTGAATAATCATGATAGCACCCGCGCCATCAGTCGCTATGATGACGGCACAGCACCCATCCCCCGCGCCAAGCTATCGGCGGCGTTGCTCCTGACGTTGGAATTCACCCCATTTTTATACAATGGCGAAGAAATCGGCATGTCCAATTTTGAAGTGCCACACCGCGATCAAATGCGCGACACACTGGCATTGCTCATGGGCGACATCCTCATCAATGATGGACATCCGCTCGATGAGGTGTATCCCGCCATGCAGAAGATGACCCGCGACCGTTGCCGAACACCCATGCACTGGGCAAATGCCCCGAATGGTGGTTTTTCGCCAGAAGGCATCTGCACATGGCTACCCGTTCATCCTGAATATGCCAATGGGGTGAATGTCGCCGACCAGCAAGCCGATCATCAATCACTCCTTCATTTTTATCGGACGCTCATCGCCCTGCGAAAATCGACCCCCGCCTTACAACGTGGCGACTATCGGGAATGGGATGTGGATAACGACCGCCTATTCGCCTTTGTGCGCCGTACCGATACACAAATTTGTGCCGTGTTGCTCAATTTCGAAGCGACCGCGCAATTGGCATATATCTATTTGCCGATGCGCGTGATTTTTTCTACACACGGGCGGTCGGGCGCACTGCTCAATGGCGGTGTGCGCCTATCGCCTTTCGAGATATTGATTTTAGAAGGATAAGACGATGACCAACCAAAATCCAAATCTCAAAATAAAGATGATAGATGATGCCCTGTTCCAAGCGGATTTAGGCTTCAATTTGCTGTATTTGCCCCAAGCCGAACTGGATGCCCAAGCCGAGTTACGCCCGATTTTGATGTTGCTGGCTTCACAGCAGTTTGATGAAGCACTCACCCAAATTCAGGCGCTCATCAAAACCAACCCCACACGGGCAGGGGCATATTATTATCGGGCATATATCCATTTTAATCGGAAGCGGTTACGCCTATGCCTGCAAGATTGCAATCGTGCCATTGAATGGAATGCACAATTCATCGGCGCATATATTTTTCGTGGATTAGTCTTGTTGATGCAACGAAAATTAAGGCTCGCCTTAGCCGATTTTGAACTGATACTATCACTCAACCCCGCTTCGCCAGAAGGGTATATGGGGCGCGGTATGGCGCTATATCTATTGGGGCAATATGAACGCCGTATTCACCGCTTTGGCACGTTTATCGATTATCGGTATGGATGGCACGAATTAAACCACGCCATCGCCGATTTTGAATATCTGTTACAAATGGATGTAGCCAAGCACGAATTGGAATTGGCTGTTATTTATCATCGATTGGCACATGCCTATTTTGCCCAACGCAATCCAGAAAAGGCATTACATTACATGGACGAGGCTATCAGACATAATCCACAAATGGCGAATTACTTTCGGGATAGGGGATATATGCTCCTCACGGTTGGTCAACAAGAACGCGCCCTCGCCGATTTTGATTATGCCTTGCACCTAAAGCCCAACGATCGCCTGCTCAAATTGCAAGCCGAGCGGTTGCGCCGTCAATCAAATAAAAAGAATGGTTTATAAATGACATAACACACCCCAAATCCTTGCCATTCGTCACCTGTGCATCTTTGTGACATGTTGCACAATATATTATAGAAGCCCTATACATAATTGCCAGATTGCGAGGTGATGATGAGAACACAATCTCCCCCAATAGATCCACCCAGTGATGACAAGCGGTGGCGTATTGTGAATGCCACCATGCGTCGTCATGGTTATATGCCCCGCGCCCTCATCGAGACGTTGAATAGTGTTCAGCAGGCATTCGGCTATTTAGACGAGGATGCCCTGCGTTATGTATCGGCGGCGTTGCACGTCCCGCTCAGCAAGACGTATGGTGTGGCGACGTTTTATCACTTCTTCACCCTCAAGCCCGGTGGCGCGCACACTTGTGTGATATGTTTAGGCACGGCATGTTATATCAAAGGCAGTGCCGATATTTTACAGGCGCTCAGCGACCATTTTGATGTCAAACCCGGACAGACCACCGCCGATAAACGCCTTTCGCTCATGACGGCGCGGTGCATCGGCTCGTGTGGATTAGCCCCTGCTGGTGTGATGGATAGCGTGGTCATCCCGCGCCTGACGGCGGCGGAGGCAATCGCCAAAGTAGAGGAGTTGGTAAAAGATGGACATGGATGAACTGGAGAACATCGCCGCCCACGAACAAGCACGAGAAGCCCAATATGCTCATCGGGTGCGGGTGTGTGTCGCCACAGGGTGTTTATCGGTCGGCGCAGAAGCCGTCCAAGAGGCGCTAGAGCATCATGCCACGCCCAAGGGCAAGCACCACTGCTTGGTGATGGGGGTGGGCTGTATGGGGTTGTGTGGCAACGGACCGTTGGTCAGCGTCGATCCCGCAGGTGTGATGTATGAGAAGGTCACGCCCGATGACGCGCCCGACATCATCGATAGTTTGGGGGCGAAACCTGTGGCGCGCCTCCAATGCGATACCAATGCCCCCTTCTTCACCCGTCAGGTGAAAATCGTCAACGAAAATTCGGGCATCATCGACCCCGAACATATCGAAAGTTATATCGCCCATGGTGGTTATAGCGCCCTCGTCAAAGCCCTGACCGAGATGCCCCCCCATGATGTCATCACGCAAGTGATGGATAGTGGCTTGCGCGGGCGCGGTGGGGCAGGGTATCCAACGGGACTAAAATGGAGTACGGTCGCCAAAACCCCCAACACCATCAAATATGTGGTGTGCAATGGGGATGAAGGCGACCCTGGCGCGTTTATGGACAGAAACGTCATGGAGAGCGACCCGCATCGCGTGCTAGAAGGCATGGCGATTGCCGCTTATGCCGTTGGCGCATCCTATGGTTATGTGTATGTGCGGGCAGAATATCCGTTGGCGGTGGCGCGCATCAACAAAGCTATTCGCCAAGCTGAAAAAATGGGCTTGTTGGGCAACAACATCTTTGGCACATCGTTCAATTTTAATGTCGAAGTCCGTTTGGGGGCTGGGGCATTTGTGTGTGGCGAAGAGACGGCGCTCATGGCATCGATTGAAGGCAAGCGTGGCACACCGCGCCCACGCCCGCCGTATCCCGCCGAGAGTGGGTTATGGGGCTATCCCACCCTCATCAACAATGTCGAGACGTTCGCCAACATCCCGCCCATCATCCGCAATGGGGCGACATGGTTCGCCTCGATCGGCGTTGGTCGGAGCAAAGGCACCAAAGTGTTTGCGCTATCGGGCAAGATCAACAACATCGGTCTGATAGAAGTGCCGATGGGCATCAGCCTGCGCGATATTATCTACGACATTGGTGGTGGCATCCCCGATGGGCGGGCATTCAAGGCGGTACAAACGGGCGGTCCTTCTGGCGGATGTATCCCCGCCGAACATCTGGATGTGCCTGTCGATTACGAATCGCTCAAGGCGCTCTCCAGCGTCATGGGGTCGGGTGGCATGATCGTCATGGATGACACCTCGTCGATGGTCGATGTGGCGCGCTTTTTCATGGAATTTTGCATGTCCGAATCGTGCGGGAAGTGCATCCCGTGTCGGGTGGGGACGGTGCAGATGTATCATCTCTTGAGCAAATTCAGCAATCATCAAGCCACCCAGCGCGATTTAGACACCCTAGAACGCCTGTGTGATATGGTCAAATACACCAGCTTATGCGGGTTGGGGCAATCTGCGCCCAATGCGGTGGTCAGCACATTGCGGTTTTTCCGTGAGGAATATCAAGAACGCATGATAGAAAGCGAGGTGGCGCATGGCTAAGACATTCAAGATAGACGGCATGGATGTGAGCGCCGCCGATGACCAAACCATTTTGCAAGTCGCCCGTGAACGGGGGATATTCATCCCCACCTTATGCTTTTTGGAGGGGTTATCTTTTGTTGGTGCGTGTCGGTTATGTATTGTCGAAATCGAAGGCAACCCCACACCAGTCGCCGCCTGTGCCACCTATCCCCAAGAAGGGATGGAGGTCTATACCAACACCGAGCGTCTACAGGGCTATCGGCGGCTTATCCTCGAAATGTTGTTCGCCGAGGGCAATCATGTATGTGCCGTGTGCGTGGTCAATGGACATTGCGAATTGCAATGGTTAGCCGAAAAATTGGGCATGACCTACAACACACTGGATTATCTCAACCGCCCCAAACAAGTGGATGCCTCGCATTATCGTTTCGCCGTCGACCACAACCGATGTGTATTGTGTACCCGTTGTGTGCGCGTGTGCGATGAAATCGAAGGGGCGCACATTTGGGATGTGATGGGGCGTGGCATCGATTGCAAGGTCATCACCGAATTGAACCAGCCGTGGGGCGAATCGGTCAATTGTACCAGTTGTGGCAAGTGCATCAACGTCTGCCCGACGGGCGCACTGTTCAAAAAGAGCAAGGCAGTCGCCGAGATGGAGAAAGATACCCACTTTTTGCGGTATTTCTCCACCATACGAGCAGGAGGAGATTGATATGTCGAAAGCAAAAGTCGCAACCGTCTGGCTGGATGGCTGTTCAGGTTGCCACATGTCCTTTTTGGATATAGACGAATTGTTGCTGGATTTAGCCGATAAGATCGAATTAGTGTATAGCCCGTTGGTGGATAACAAAGTCTTCCCCGATATGGCAGATGTGACCATCGTGGAAGGCGCGGTCAGTAGCGAAGAAGACTTGCATAAAATCAAACACGTCCGCGCCCACACGCGGGTCCTCATCGCGCTGGGCGATTGCGCCGTGACGGGCAACGTCCCATCCATGCGCAATGTATTCCCACTGGACAAAATTTACAACCGCGCTTATACCGAAAACGCCACCGAGAACGTCGGCACGCCGACCAGCCTCGTCCCACCATTATTATCGAAAGTCCGCCCTGTGCATCAGGTTGTCACTGTGGATGTGTACGTCCCCGGCTGTCCGCCACCTGCCAGCCTCATCGGGCGGGTCATTTTGGATGTGTTGGCGGGCAACATCCCCGATGTGCGGGCAAAGTTTGGATGAAGGATATAGACCCATGACCCAGACCATCACCATAGACCCCGTGACCCGTATCGAGGGTCATTCCAAAATCACCCTGTTTTTAGATGATGCGGGTGAGGTGCATGATGCCCAATTTCACGTCACGCAATTTCGTGGTTTTGAATTGTTGAGCGAGGGTCGCCCATTCCGCGAGATGCCCTCGCTCATGGCGCGCATTTGTGGCATATGCCCCATCAGCCACCTGATCGCCTCCGCCAAAGCCTGTGATGAATTATTGGCGGTACGCATCCCAGAGACGGCGGTCAAATTGCGCCAGATGGTCAATTTGGCACAGATGGTGCAATCGCACGCCCTCAGCTTCTTTTATCTATCTTCGCCCGATTTGCTCTTGGGCATGGATAGCAACCCCGATAATCGGCACATTTTCGGCGTGGCACAAGCTCATCCCGAAATGGCGCGGGGCGGGGTGAAGTTGCGCCAATTTGGGCAACGCACCATCGAAATTTTAGCGGGCAAGCGCATTCATCCCGCGTGGATCGTCCCTGGCGGGGTGACAGAGCCACTCACTGCCGACCGCCGTGACCAAATTTTGGCGATGATCCCCGAAGCCAAGCAATTCATCCTCAACGCGCTGACGCTGTTCAAAGCCCGCCTGCACGAATTTGCCGATGAAATTCGCACCTTTGCCAATTTTCCCACGCTCCATATGGGCTTGGTGACGAAAGCCAACGGTTTGGAATTTTACGATGGCGATTTGCGGATCATCGGCGCGGATGGCAAAACGCTCGTGCCTGCGGTGGATAAATATCACTATCAAGAAGTCATCGGAGAGGCGGTCGAGCCATATTCGTACCTCAAATCGCCCTATTACAAACCACGCGGCTACCCCAACGGCATGTATCGGGTAGGACCGCTCTCGCGCTTGAACATCGTCAGCCACGCGGGGACGCTCCTCGCCGACCAAGAATTGGCGCAATTCAAAGCCTTGCCTGACGATCAACGGCAAAGTTCGTTCCATTATCATTATGCCCGCCTGATTGAGATGTTGTTCGGCGTGGAACGCATCGAGCAATTGCTCCATGAGCCTGACATCTTATCCACCCACGTCCATGCGCTGGCATCGCCCAATGCGTATGAAGGGGTGGGCATCAGCGAAGCCCCACGCGGGACGCTGTTGCATCACTACAAAATTGATGATGATGGTCTCATCCGTTATGTCAACCTGATCATCGCCACGGGCAACAATAACTTGGCGATGAACAAGGGTGTCTTACAGGTGGCGCAACATTATATTCACGGCGGTGAGATAAAAGAGGGGGCACTCAACCGTGTCGAGGCGGTGATACGCGCCTTTGACCCGTGCCTGAGTTGTTCCACGCACGCCATTGGACAAATGCCGTTGCATATCGAATTGGTCGCGCCTGATGGGACGGTGGTCAATGAGGTCAAGCGCGGATGATACTGGTCATCGGGTATGGCAACCCTTTACGGCGCGATGATGGTGTGGGCTGGGCGGTGATAGCGGCTATCCAAGCCCAAGCACCGCCCGATGTGACCTGTTTGGCGGTGCATCAGCTCACGCCTGAACTGAGCGAAGCGGTTGCCCATGCCGATGTGGTCATCCTCATCGATGCCAGCATCGAAGGCGAGGCGGGCGATGTTCACATCACCCCGATTTTGCCATGTCGTGATGGCACACCGACCATGACGCATCATTTATCGCCACGCAGTTTGTTGGATATGACGCAGTGGTTATATGATAAATCTCCCTTCACCCTGCTGATGACCATCACAGGGGCAGATTTTGGGGTGGGAGAGGGGTTATCGGATGTGGTGCGGGGCAAAGTCGCCCCATTAGCCGATTTGATTGTGTGGTGCGCCACGCAGTCGTGTCATGCTGATCTCAAAAAAAGGACGACTGATGCGTTATGACCATCCAACGCGCCCATATCACCATCACGGGGATTGTGCAAGGGGTGGGGTTTCGTCCGTTCATCCATCGGTTGGCGCATCAAATTGGCTTGACGGGCTGGGTGAATAACACCGCGCAGGGGGTGGTCATCGAGGTCGAGGGGGATGACCATCTCATCGAACATTTTCTCAGGCGCATCCAGACCGACTTGCCACCCCACGCGCACATCGCCGATATGGCGGTGATGATTATCCCGCCGATTGGCGATCGCCATTTCGTCATCGAAAAAAGTGCCGATGGTGGGGCAAAGACGGCATATATCCCCCCCGATTTGGCGATTTGTCCCGATTGCCTGCGCGAGATGACCGACCCGCATAATCGGCGGTATCGCTATCCGTTCATCAATTGCACGCATTGCGGACCGCGTTATAGCATCATGACCGATTTGCCATACGACCGTCCGAACACCACCATGCGCCATTTCATCATGTGTGATGATTGTCGGGGAGAATATGACGACCCCGATGATCGGCGGTTTCATGCCCAGCCGATCGCCTGCCCCGCCTGCGGTCCGCATATCGCCTTTTGGGATGCCGATGGACAGGTATTGGCGACCCACGACACCGCCCTCAGCGCGTGTGCCGATGCCTTGCGGGCGGGCAATATCATCGCCATGAAGGGGTTGGGCGGGTTTCATCTGCTGGCAGATGCCACCAACCCACAAGCAATCGCCACCTTGCGTATCCGCAAACATCGCCCACACAAGCCATTCGCCGTGATGTTCCCTGCGCTCGCCGATATTTGCCGATGGTGTGTGTTGGATGATGTGGCGCATGACCTGCTGTCATCTCCCCAAGCGCCGATCGTGCTACTGCAGAAGCGCCGATATGCCCATTCATCGACCACCCTATACGCCGAACTGCTCGCGCCCGATAACCCGACATTGGGTGTGATGCTTCCTTATACACCGCTCCATCACCTGTTATTGGCGACATGTGGTTTTCCGCTCATCGCCACCAGTGGCAACCGCGCCGATGAGCCGATTTGTATCGATGAACACGAGGCGTTGACCCGTTTGGCGGGCATCGCTGATTTTTTCTTGGTGCATAACCGTCCCATCCACCGACCGATAGATGACTCGGTAGTGCGCGTCATGGCGGGTCGGATGATGATCGTCCGTCGTGCGCGGGGTTATGCGCCGTTGCCGATCAACTGTCGGGATGAGGCAAGGGCAGGGGAAGGGGGTCTGGCGGTTGGCGCGCACCTCAAAAATGCCGTTGCCATACGGCGCGGGGATGATGTGTTCATCAGCCAACATATCGGCGATTTATCCACCACAGGCGCGTATCATCATTTTGAACAGACCATCGCCGATTTATCTGCCATGCTGGATATTTCGCCACGACAAATCGCCTGTGACGCGCATCCCGATTACGCCTCGACCACTTATGCCTATCGGACAGGGTTGCCCATCCGCAAAATCCAACATCATTACGCCCATGCGTTGGCGTGCATGGCAGAAAATGGCGTAGCCTTACCTGCGTTAGCCGTAGTATGGGACGGCACGGGTTACGGCGATGACGGCACGATCTGGGGCGGGGAATTTTTGCGGATGACGGCTAGTGGATATGAGCGGGTGGGGCATCTGCAACCCTTTCCGTTGATTGGTGGCGATAGCGCCGTGATAGAACCGCGCAAAACGGCGCTGGGATGGTTGTATAGCCTGCTGGGAGATGCCATTTTTGATGATGAACAATTTGCGCCCGTCCGACAATTCACACCTGCTCAACGGCGCATCCTGCGTCAGATGGTGCAGAAGGGCATCAACTGCCCGATGACCAGTAGCATGGGGCGGTTATTCGATGCGGTCGCCTCGCTGATGGATGTGTGTCAGGTGATGACGCACGAGGCACAGGCGGCGGTGATGTTAGAAAATTTGGCTTTGTCAGATGCGCCAAGTCCACACACCCCTGTGGCGCAGGTTTTTGAACCCGATGGGCGTCATGATTATCACATCCATATCCAAGACAACACGCACATCATCCATACTCATCATCTGTTCGCATCGCTCATGGCGGATATAAACGCCAATCTCCCCAAGACGGTGATAAGCCGCAAATTTCATGCTACACTCATACACATATTGGTTGATATGGCGCACCGCATCGGTGAGCGGCACGTCTTGCTCACGGGCGGATGTTTTATGAATAAGCCGTTGCTTGAAGGGGCGGTTGATTACCTGCGCCAGGCGGGTTTCATCCCCCATTGGCATTCGCAAGTCCCAACGGGCGATGGTGGCATCTGCTTTGGGCAGGCGGTGGCGTTATCCATGCGCCGATTGGGTTAGACGTATATCACCATGAAAGGAGCGACATCATGTGTTTAGCCGTACCGGGCAAAATTATCAGCATATCGGGCGATGACCCGCTCACGCGCATGGGCAAAGTCAGCTTTGGCGGGGTCATCAAAGAGGCGAATTTGGCTTACGTGCCAGAGGCGCAAATCGGCGATTACGTATTGGTGCATGTCGGCTTCGCCCTGAATATCGTGGATGAAGCCGAGGCGCATCAGGTGTTCGATTATTTGCGCCAGATGGGCGAATTGGACGAACTGGGCGATGATGACGGAGGTGGCTGATGCGTTATATCGATGAATACCGCGACCCACAAACGGCGCACGAATATGCCGAATTGCTGGCGAAAATCACCACCCGCCCCTGGACGATCATGGAGGTGTGTGGTGGACAGACGCACGCCATCCTCAAATTTGGTGTCGATACGCTGTTGCCCGATAAAATCACCCTCTTACACGGACCGGGTTGCCCAGTGTGTGTGACCCCTGTCGAATTGATTGATAAAGCCATCGAGATCGCCCGCCTGCCCAACGTCATCATGACCACCTTCGGCGATATGATGCGCGTACCTGGGTCATCCACCGATTTGTTGGCGACCAAAGCCGCGGGCGGTGATGTGCGGATGGTGTATTCGCCGATGGATGCGCTCAAATTGGCGCAAGCCCACCCCGAAAAGCAGGTGGTGTTCTTCGCGGTGGGCTTCGAGACGACCATGCCCGCCACCGCCATGACCGTGCATCTGGCGAAGACGATGGGCATCGCCAACTTTTCGTTGTTGGTGGCGCATGTCCTCGTCCCGCCTGCGGTCGAGGCGATTTTATCCGCCCCCGATTGTCGGGTGAATGGTTTTCTGGCGGCAGGGCATGTGTGCGCCGTCATGGGTTACGAAGAATACATCCCCATTGCCCAAAAATATCGTGTGCCATTCGTGGTCACGGGCTTCGAGCCGTTGGATATTTTGCAGGGCATCACCATGTGCGTGGCGCAACTCGAGGCGGGCAGGGCAGAGGTAGAAAATCAATATGCCCGCGCCGTACAACGCGAGGGCAACACATCCGCCAAAGCCTTGATGACCCGCGTGTTCGCCCCCACGCATCGACGCTGGCGGGGCATCGGCGAAATTCCCCTGAGCGGCGGCGGATTGAGCGCCGAATACGCCGATTACGACGCCGAACGACGGTTTGGCAAGGTGATTTATGGGGATGAAACCGCCAGCGAATGCCTGAGCGGGCAAGTGCTACAGGGGCTTATCAAGCCCGACCAATGCCCCGCCTTTGGCGTGCGCTGTAACCCCGAACATCCGCTCGGCGCGACGATGGTCAGCAGTGAAGGGGCGTGCGCGGCATATTATCGCTATCGGAAAGGACACACACCATGACCGCATTTGATCATTTCTCTTGTCCAATACCCATCAACGAGTATCCACAGGTGTTGCTGGCGCATGGCGGTGGTGGAAAATTGATGAATATGCTCATCCACCAGATGTTCCGCGCCAGCTTTCCGCATGTCGCCGACCATGACGGCGCGGTGATGCCGATGACGGGCAAAATCGCCATGACCACCGATTCGTATGTCGTCAGACCGCTTTTTTTCGCGGGCGGGGATATTGGCAGTTTGGCGGTGCATGGCACGGTCAACGATTTGGCGATGTGCGGGGCAATCCCCAAATATTTATCGGTTGCCATGATCCTCGAAGAGGGGTTGCCGATGGAGACGCTATGGGCGGTGGTACAATCGATTGCCAAGACGGCGCACGATTGTGGGGTGAGCATCATCACAGGCGACACCAAAGTGGTGGATCGGGGCAAGGGTGACGGCATTTTCATCAACACAACGGGCATCGGCATCATCCCTCACGACCTGACGATTGCCCCCACATCCGTCCAGATGGATGATGTGGTCATCCTCAGTGGCGATATTGGCAGGCATGGGGTGGCGATTATGGCACAGCGTGAGGGCATTGAATTCGAGACGACCATCACCAGCGATTCGTGTCCGTTGCATATCCCCGTCATGGCGCTGGTCGAGGCGGGTGTGCGCGTGCGTTGCCTACGAGACCTGACACGCGGTGGGTTGACCAGTGGGGTGTGCGAGATTGCTAAATCGGGCAATATCCACATCCATCTGAACGAATCGGCTATCCCCGTTGCCGATGAGGTGCGCGGGGCGTGCGAAATTTTGGGATTAGACCCGTTGTATATCGCCAATGAGGGGCGGTTCATCGCCTTTGTGCATCGAGATGATGTATCGCTGGCGCTGGATGTGTTGCATCGGCATGAGGCAACGGCAGGCGCGTGCGTCATCGGACGTGTGACCGATGGCAGGGCAGGGATGGCGACCATCACCAGCCCGATCGGCGCAGAGCGCATCTTAGAGATGTTCAGTGGCGAACAATTGCCCCGCATTTGCTGAGGTTTAGTCTATCATAAAATCGCCATATATGATAAAATACGCGCCCTTGCCCGTGTCATTCACCACAGGAGCATATCCATATCATGCGTATTGGTATTGATTTCGGCACGACCAATTCGGCGGTGGCAGTGTATTCTGCCAATCAGTTACAGACGGTGATCACCGACCCACAGAACGAAAATCCTCATGTGTTACCATCGCTCATTTATATCGACCGCAATCATAAACAAACTCTCGGCATTCGCGCCGCCATGCAATATCTGCAACACGAGACGGGGCGTGCAGTGGCATGGCGTAAGCGCAAAGTGGGCGAGGCAGAAGTGGTCGTATCGGGACGCGGTGCAGATGCCGTGGTGTTCATCCAAGAATTATTCGGCTTGATTGATGAAAACGCACAAGGGCGCTTGTTGCAATCGATCAAGACCCGCCTGCGCGACCCATATTATGATGGGACACGCATTTTCGACCGCTTTTATACACTCGATGAACTCATTGCCCTATTTTTGCGCCAACTGAAAAATGCCACCGAAGCCTTCATCGGCGAGAGGTGCGATGAGGTGGTCATGGGG
>PGTJ01000313.1 GCA_002794515.1 Phototrophicales bacterium | reverse complement strand
GCCATATGATGTCCCTGCCAACGAATTTATGAATGTCGAGGGCAAAAAATTCTCTAAGAGCAACAATTGGGCGGTGTGGTTGCCCGATATGATTAAATCTTATCAGCCCGATGCCATTCGCTTTTATATGACGCGCACCTTCCCCGAAACATCGGATAGTGACTTCACATGGGATGGATTTTTAACCCGTGTGAACAACGAATTGGTGGCGGCTTGGGGCAATCTGGTCAATCGGATGCTCAGTTTTGCTTATAAACGCTATGATGGCATCATCCCAGAGCCGAATGGTCTCACCGAAGCTGATGAAGCCATTTTGGCGAAGATCGAGGGGGGATTTGAGCGGGTTGGGGCGCTCATCGAAAAAGTGCGCCTAAAGGATGCCCTAGATGAGGCGCTCAGCCTTGTGCGCGATGCCAATGCGTATTTAGATAGTCGCGCTCCATGGAAGAGTATCAAAGACAACCCAGACGATACCCGAAAATCGGTATATACCATTTTGCGGGTGATAGACAACCTCAAGACGATGCTCGCGCCATTTTTGCCGTTCAGCTCACAACAAGTGCATGAATATTTAGGATATGACGGTCAACTGTTCGGTGATTTAGACATCCAAACTTATGCCGAAACCACCCGTTCTCATCAAGCACTGGTTTATAATCCTGCTAAGGCGATTGGCAGGTGGGAGAGAAGTCAACTCAAAGCAGGCACAGTATTGCGTGAACCATCGGCATTGTTCATCAAACTAGACCCCGAAGTGGTCGAGGTTGAACGGGCAAAATTGGGCAATCCACGTATTGAAGAACCGCTAGAAGGAGAATGAACACATGGGACTTTTTAGACGGCGCACACCCAAATTCGGTACACCGGGTAGTTCACCTGAATTGGCTGATAAAAATGCCTATTTTGTGTATATCCGCCCAAAACGGTGCGAGGAGGTGGTGCGTGTTCGCATCAATCTGATGAACGATTTATCGTTGACAGATGATGAGAGTGGTTATTTTGTCCGCAAAATTGCCAGCGCCCATCGCTGTCCATTTCAGGCAGAGGTCTCACTATTATTCGATAGGCAAAAACGGCTTGTGGATTCGCAAGTCGAAAATGGCGAGATGGTCACACAAGCCGATTATATCGCGTGGCAATCCTCACAAGGGGATATGAACAAAACTTAATTCGGGGTTGATGAACGGGATGAGCGCTAAGATGATCGCAGGACTATAATAACCTGCACGGTCTATGCGGTCATGGGTCAATAACCCCACCGACCCGTTTTGTTGCTTAGAATTGGCGCGCCCAAAGACGATGTCATCGGCATCGCCCAATTCTAAGCCCTGTTTGACGAGTTTTGCCACTTCATCGGGCAAGATGAATGTCGCTGTGCGGGCATGTCCTGCGCGGTCTTGATTCAATATCACAATCCACGCGAATACCGTCAATACCCCCAGATGCTCTTCGATACCGCCTTCTATCCCAACCCAATAATCGGCATGTGGATAGGCTTGGCGGGCATTCATGGCGCGGTTTTTCGCCCCACGATGTGTTTCATCATCGCTCATCGGTTGGTCGCTCACACCAGATGGTGTTGATATACCAATTAGTTGAATATTTTCTCCAAATACTTGCGAAAATCCGACCCGTGTCGCTTCGATTTTGACCGGGTTAGTAGAGGCAACAACAATTTTCAAGAGGTTCTCCTAGGCAAAAATGAGTGCTTTAATCACAGCAAATGCGCCAATGGTGGCATGAGCGACAAACGAGGCGCGGGTACTGCCAGTATAGGCGCGGACAGATGTGATGACCACAGCATCTAAAAATGGCAACCCAACACCATACCACAGCAAAAATGTGGTATTGGGTGTGGCGGGTTGATACGCTAAAAAGTGGAATAGCGTATGAAAGCCGATGACCATCCAAAAGCCCATCCATACACCGAATGTCCCCCGAAATGCGGGGAACATCAATCCACGAAATACCAATTCTTCGCCCAATGGCTGGATTAGTATCATGAATATCCCCGCGATTATCCAGCCAATTGGCGAAATACTCGCGCCCGAAAAGCTGAGTAATTCTGCCGATGAGAGTGTTTGGTTGTTCACCACTACCCAACTGATGAGATCGAAGGCGATGGCAAATCCCAAACTCCATAGGGCGATAATCGGCAGTTTGGCTTTGGTTTTGCCCAGTCGCAATGCCACCACATCTTGCGGTGCGCGCCTGCGCGATGTGAATACATAAATACTGGTGATGGTCATGCCAAGTCCCCAACCCGCCAGCAAAATCGGTGGTGAATTATCGTTAAAAATAATAGCAATGACCGACGAGCCAATAATCAGGCTGAGGAACATCACCACAAATGCCCCTAATGCCGTCAAATAATTCCATGGGGGCATGGGTTCGGTTTGTGCAATTCGTTTGAGCATATCATCATTTATCCTTTAAATTGACTTCCATGCCTATTCTAGCAAGGACAATCAGATTATCCATGCTGTTTGTTATGAAGAAATAATTACATAAGATGTTTTTATTGATAAGCTATTTTATGGTAGTATAAATATAATTGGAGTACCTTGATTGCTAATTATGGCAAGATGCTCAAAGCATCTCGCAATGGCTATAAAGCACACTAAAGGTGCTACAGGTGATACGTTCACGTCACAAAATCAGGCAAAATTAGCCCCTTCAGTGGGCTTCAACAATCGGATAGCCATCGGCTCAAAGCCGATGGCGAGGCGAAACAGCATAACTAGTAATCAAGGTTGGAGTATGAGAGGGCGGCATATTATGAAAACAAATATTTCGCCATTAGTCATGCAGAAACTGGTTCAACAAGCGCAGGACCTAGGGGTATCTGTTGATGATTTAATCCTTACTCTGTTAAATCGTCAATCACCATCCGAATTTGAGATTTTTGAGCGCATTACTGATGCTTTTTTTGCATTGGATGCACAATGGCGATTTATTTACATGAATCATGAAGCCGAAAACTTGCTCCAGCGCCGCGCTCAAGATTTAATCGGCAAAAATATCTGGGACGAATTTCCAGAAGCACGCGGTGGC
>PGTJ01000151.1 GCA_002794515.1 Phototrophicales bacterium | reverse complement strand
GCCATATGGCATTCATCGTACATTGCCCCTACCCCAAGATGCGCCTCAGCATGCCGATTGGATATTAGCCCATATCCGCGTAAAAAATGTGATTGTGGGTGTTGTGTGTTTATTTTTCGATGAACCTAATAAAATGTCGAATGATCATCAGGCAACTGTAGAAACATTAATAGACAGCCTCACCATTTGCGCCACACATATTCGTCTGGTGGCACGTCATGAAAAATTGGGACGCAATCAGAGCGAATTTATGCGGATTGTCTCACATGATTTGCGCTCACCACTGACCTCTATTCAGGGATTTGCGAGTATGTTAGAAGCTGGTTCGGTCGGCGAATTAAATAAGCAACAAGAACATTTTGTCGAAAAAATCCTTTCGGGCATCAGCCAAATGACTTCACTGGTCGAGAATTTTCAGGATGCAGGACGATATGATCCCGAAACAGGGTTTTATGAGATGCAACGCAAACCGTGTGATGTCGGTGAAATCATCCGCAAAATTGTCAGTAATCATATTGTCCCTGCCGAAAAACAAGAATTACACCTCAAAACGCAAATTGAAGAGGATTTGCCCATCATTTTTGCCGATAGCAACATGCTAGAGCGGGCGATTATCAATCTTGTAGATAACGCCATTAAATACACCCCCAATGGGCGCGAAATCGTTGTAAAAGCCCTCAGAAATGGTGATAGTGTACATATCGCTGTCAAAGATAATGGTTTGGGCATTAGCCCAGAGAATCAGAAATTGCTCTTTGAACGTCATGTTCGCATCCCACGAGCAGAACATAAGCGTGTTAAAGGCAGTGGACTCGGTCTATTCATCGTGCGAAGTGTCGCACGTCGTCATGGTGGCGAAGCATGGGTCGAGAGCGAAGAAGGCAATGGTAGCACCTTTTTCATCAAAGTACCTATTGGCGAAGTGAATATGTAAGTTCATCATTATGCCCATTCATATCTTATCCGAAAAACTCATCGCGCAAATTGCCGCGGGCGAGGTGGTTGAGCGTCCCACATCTGTGGTCAAAGAATTGCTCGAAAATGCCCTCGATGCAGGCGCGAAAACCATCCATATCAGCACACAAGACGGTGGTCGCAAACTCATTCGTGTTAGCGATGATGGGATGGGCATATCTGCTGATGAAGTCGAATTGGCATTTGCCCGTCATGCCACCAGCAAATTATCGAAATTAGAAGACTTAGAACAATTACAAACACTCGGTTTTCGTGGTGAAGCATTAGCCAGCATTGCCTCTGTATCGCGGTTGATGATGACGACACGTCATTATAACGAAAATATCGGCACGCAAATCCGCATCGAAGGCGGGACTATCACCCAAAAGATGGCGGTTGGTGTCCCCAATGGGACGGTTGTCACAGTCGAAAATTTATTTTATAACACCCCTGCCCGCCTCAAATTTCTGAAATCTGAAAATACCGAAAAGCGGCATATCGTGGCAGTGGTGACAAATTACGCCATCGCTTATCCACAAGTGAAATTCATCCTCGAACAAGATGGACGCGAAATTTTTCGGTCTATCGGCAATGGGCAATTGGCGGATGTCGTGGTGCGCGCAGTTGGATTAGAGACTTTTAAGCATATGCTAGACGTGTATGCTGAAGATCCCGCCCAAGATGACCGTCCGCCTGTGCGTGTTTGGGGATATGCCTCTGCGCCCGATTTGAGCCGCGCCGATAGGGGCAATATCACCTTATTTGTCAATGGGCGTTGGATACAAGATGCCAAACTGACATATGCTGTCGTGCAAGCCTATCATACATTGTTGATGACAGGACGCTATCCAATTGCTGTGTTGATGGTCGAAATTCCACCGCATGAAGTGGATGTCAATGTGCATCCGACCAAAGCGGAGGTGCGCTTCAGAGACCCGAATGCCGTATTCTCGACTATTCAGCGAGCGGTACGTATGGCAGTGATTGGCAAAGCAAATGCCCCCGATATTCGCTTGCGTGGGGGCATATCATCTACATCGACAGATACGACATGGAATTTAGGAAATCCACGACCGCGCACGAGCGAATTACCCCTCAATATGACCGATACGGGGCAATATCCAAAAAAATATGCGCCCGATGAAGCATTTGACCTATCTGATATTCCAGAGGGGTTAGGATTGCCCAAAAATCCGCGCACACTCCCGATGTTGCGCGTTGTGGGGCAAGTGGGCGCGATGTATATCGTTGCAGAGGGTCCCGCAGGCATGTATTTGATAGACCAACATGCCGCACATGAGCGTATTTTATACGAGCAATACATGGCGCGATTTTCATCTCAAGAAATTGCTGTGCAACACGCATTAAGTGGGCAAACCATCACCTTCTCGCCCAGCGAGGCGAGTTTGGTCATGGATAAATTAGATGCGCTCAAAGCGGTTGGATTTGAACTAGAGCCATTTGGTAATCATACATTTGTGATTCGCTCCGTCCCGGCAATTTTAGCCGATAAAGATCCTGTTACTGTGATTGCTGGGGTAATAGATGATTTACAAGCCGATAAACAACCCGGGATGGGCAAAATCGAAGAAAAATTAATCCGTTTTGTGTGTCGGCATGTGGCGGTCAAAGCGGGGCAAATTTTGAATCATCAACAAATGCAAGATTTAATTCGCCAACTCGAATTTACGCGCAATCCGCATACCTGCCCACATGGTCGCCCCACCCTGTTACATTTGAGTGGCGACCAATTGGCGCGTGAATTTGGGCGCGGTGGATGACCGTGGGCGCAAAACATCACGCCCATGGTCAATATTTACGCCCCAGTATGATCAATCAGGCTTTCACCCGTCATCTCTTCGGGCTGGGATAATCCCATCAATTCCAAAACGGTCGGCGCAACATCCGCCAATTTGCCCCGTGTCTTTAGCGATACATGCTCATTTGCCACCACAAACAACGATACAGGTCCAACTGTATGATACGTGTGGGGTTCACCTGTCACCTCATTAATCATGCGTTCACAATTGCCATGGTCGGCGGTGACAATCGCCACGCCACCTTTAGCTAACACTTTCTCTACCAAACGCCCCGCGCATTCGTCTACCACTTCAACGGCTTTGATGGCGGCTTCGAGTACACCCGTATGCCCAACCATATCGGGATTGGCGAAATTGATGAGCAAAAAGTCGTCATCATATTCATCCAACCGTTTGAGCGTGGCTTCTGTGAGTTCGTAGGCGCTCATTTCGGGCTTGAGGTCATATGTTGCCACTTTGGGCGATGGGATAATTTGGCGCGACTCGCCTTCAAAGGGTTCTTCTCTGCGACCATTGAAGAAAAATGTCACATGCGGATATTTTTCGGTCTCTGCCGAATGATACTGTGTTTTTCCGTGCTTGCTGATGACTTCTGCGAGGGTATTATTTAGATAATCGGGTGGAAAGAGGATGTCGACAGGCAATCCCTCGATATATTCAGTGAAGGTGATAATTTTCAGCCCCTCTATAAGCGGAAAATGACTTGCCCCCTCAAAATCGCGCACGGCAAAGGCTTGCACAATTTGGCGCATACGGTCAGAACGGAAATTATAGAATATCAACACATCGCCTTCACGAACAGCAAGGTTCGGGTCATCGCCAATAACCGTTGGCAAAATGAATTCATCGGTTGTGCCTTTGGCATATGATTGTTGAATGGCTTCCTCGGCGGTTGGTGCTTTTTCGCCTGTGCGATTGACCATCGCATCAAAGGCAAGTTTGGTGCGTTCCCAACGTTTATCTCTGTCCATCGCGTAATATCGCCCACTGACAGTCCCAATTTGTCCCACACCATACTGTTTGATTTTCGCCGTCAAATTGCTTAAAAAGCCGATACCACTCTCTTGTGGGGTATCGCGTCCATCCGTAATGACATGGATAACAGGATTAATGCCCGATTTTTGGCAAATGTCGAGCATGGCGAACAAATGCCCCTCATAACTATGCACACCGCCTGGTCCCAACAAACCAATGAGGTGGACATTTTTATGATTGGCTTTGGCATAATCGAATTGCTTAGTGATGATAGGATTGCTCGCCAATGCCCCAGTCTTGATAGCATTTTCGATGCGGGCAATATCTTGAAAAACCACCCGTCCCGCCCCTAAATTCAGGTGTCCAACCTCTGAATTGCCCATTTGACCAGGGGTTAATCCGACATGTTCGCCGAAGGTATCGACAATGGCACGCTCACGGGTTTTCAGCCAACGGTCGTAATTGGGGGTTTTGCCCAATGCAACCGCATTTCCATGTTCAAATTCGCGTATCCCCCAACCATCCAAAATGATCAGCATAACAGGCTTTTTTGCCATGTGTTTTATCTCCTCAATCACACGAATACCTTGTGCATTATAGATTGCCCAAAATAAACCTAATAGTGCAAAAGATAACAATATATCATTTGCACTTGTCATACGGTTTATTTAGCGCTCGCCAATTCTTCATCACCCTTCAAAAATGGGATTTCGCCTTTTTCCCACGATACCAGCAATGGCACGGCGATGAAAATCGAAGAATATGTCCCTGTCAACAAGCCGACAAATAAAATGGCGATGAATTGTTTAATCGTCTCGCCACCAAAAAGCAAAATCGCCACCATGATGAAGAACGCATTGAGTTGTGTGGCAAGTGAACGGTGGATTGTCTCCCATACACTACGATTGACAATCGTCTCATAGGGTTCACCGAGATGTTTTGGGATGTTCTCACGGATGCGGTCAAACATGACGATTGAGTCTTGAACAGAGAACCCGACAACGGTCAAAATTGCTGTCAGGAATAGGGCATCAATTTGCCAACCCAATAATAAGCCCATCAGCGATGTGAAACCCATAACGATGAGGACATCATGTACCATTGCCACAATCGCGCAGATGCCATAACGAGTCGCTTTTGGCACTTGGCGGAAGGCGAGGACGATAAAACCTGTGATGACAATCATCGAAAATAAGACCGCCCATATTGCCGAGCGCGTCACCTCTTGACCAACCGTCTCAGACACATTGCGTGCGCGGGCGCTGGTTGTATCTAATGTGGCTAATCGCCCCAAATCGGTCAAGATATTCTGTGTGACCTCTTGGCTCTCGAATGCACCACGAATCGACCAACGAAATTCAACATCACCACCAACTCGTTCTATCTGCACATTGGCAAAACCACCATCGGCAAAGGCTTGTGCCAGATTTTCGGATGTGAATAGATTTTCTTTTGATGTGAGCAAATAGGCATCTAACGGAATAAGTGTAATCTGTAATGGCGCAAATGCCAAACCATTCAGCACCGCATCGCGTTGGGCATTGTCGGCAAATTTACCCCATAATAACCAAGTCAGGTCGCTCCCTGCACCAATGCGTTCTACGCGCAAATTGGGATACGAGGCAATCACATTTTGGATGAGTGTGTCGCCGATAACTGGCAGGGTGAAGCGCAATTCATAACGATTTTCGCCCATTACTTCGTAACGCGATTCATCGGTGATTAAGGGTGATAATTCGCCTAATTTATCAAAAATAGTACGCAGACTTGCTTCATCGGTGATGGATGAATACACAAGCCAATGATGATCCTCCTGAGTGCCTAAGCGTACAATCGTTGGGTTGGCATCACCATTTTCGGCGAAAATAGGTCTAAATTGTGCTGGCGGTATAAAATCGGTGAAGCGAAAGACGAATACACTCCCGCTTTGTGGCACAAGTTCTACACGACCAATCTCGCGCAGTTGGGTGAGTGCAGGCTCGATAATCAGGTTATCGGCTAAATTCCCCCGAACCAGCCATCTGTCTTCGGTGAGTGGCTCAATATCGGTGACAGGGATATTTTGGGCATCAAACGCCGTTTGGATGGCATCAACCGTCACCTCTGGGCGGGTATATACCAATCGATAACGGTCTCCATCCAAATATTCTCGTTGATACGGGGTGATATTTTCTAATGCAGTGAATACAGGTTGCAATGGGGCTTCATCTGGAAAATTCCCAACAATCAACCATCGGTAATCTGTAGCTTGTCCGAGTCGTTGTACGATGATGTTATCTTCACCATATCGAGCGAATACTTGACGAATATTGCTCTCTGTCGCGCCCTCGCTGGTGAAGCGCAAGTCGTAAATACTTCCACCAACAAAATCAATGCTCAATTCAAACGGAGCGCCTTTGGTGATGGTCGAATAAATCATCATCCCCAATGCGAGCAAGATTGCCGTGCCAGAGATGAGGAAATACCAACGCCTTTTTTGAACTAAATTAAACATGGTCGCAATTCCCTCTCAAATCCCCACCAGCCATTTACGCGCTTCGATGGGTTTTTCTAGCCATTTCACAATGATGAATAAAAATGTGCGCGTCACCAAGACGGCAGTGAATAGGTTGATAATCAACCCCAATGCCAATGTGACGGCAAACCCTGCTACCAAACTGGCACCGGGTGTTTGACCGAACAAGAATAAAATCCCGCAGATGATAATGG
>PGTJ01000791.1 GCA_002794515.1 Phototrophicales bacterium | reverse complement strand
GCATTCGCCTGTTCAGCACGCCCATGAACACGATGCAACTCTGCCGAAATCAGCAATTGCCAAGTAACACCATGGGTATTGCCTAAATCATGGAGCAATTCAATACATCGGCTGTTAATCATCTGGCAATCATCATATTTGCCCAACCGAAATAACACAGTCCCTAAAAATCCCAACCCATTGGCAATACCAACACGGTCGCCGATCTTCTCGCTGAGGAGAATACCTTCATATATCATCTGTTCAGCAAGGGGATATTCGCCAAGTGTATAGGCGACTTCTGCCAGAGAGCGAATATTTTCACCCTCATTCCATGTGTCATGATACAAACGAGATAAGTCGTATGCCTGTTGAAAAATGCGTTTT
>PGTJ01000221.1 GCA_002794515.1 Phototrophicales bacterium | reverse complement strand
GGGGGATTTTACAACTTCATTTTGAGGGAATTTTGTTAAAAACCCCCTCAAAATGGCAATTTTAATAGGCTTTACTAAAAATTGCGATACGATTGGCACTATTGCCCGTATAAACACACGTCCCAGAGCCACCCGGTTGGTCGAGTGGGAAGCACCGCAAGGTCATGCCCGTCTCTTCTTTGATTTTCCGTTCATCATCGTTGCTACCAGCCCACCAAACACGCGCCCATCCACCCGTTTCTGCCAATGCTTTCATATCGGCATAGTTGGCAATATCGTGTGTATTGGCTTCGCGGAAGGCGGTGGCTTGTGCCAACAGATTATTGTGAATAGCATCGAGCAAATCAGTCACCTGTGCGACGATATTCTCTTGGCTGATGAATTGCTTGCCCTCTTTGCCTGGGATATCACGCCGAGCCAACACCGCCTTGTTATTCTCGACATCTTTCGGACCGACCTCTAGGCGAATCGGCACACCACGCATCTCCCAATCATTAAATTTGAAGCCGGGCGTATCATCGCGGTCATCGACATGTACGCGCAACCCTGCATCACGCAATTGCGCCACCAAACGGGTGATAGTCTCGATCACGGCGGTGCGTTCACCCTCATTTTTATAAATGGGGATAGCCACCACTTGAATCGGCGCGAGGCGTGGGGGCAAACGCAAACCTTTATCGTCACCATGTGTCATGACGATACCACCAATCATGCGCGTACTCATGCCCCACGAAGTGGTCCAACAAAATTCTTCGACATTTTCGCGGGATAAATATTTGATATTGAAGGCTTTGGCAAAATTCTGACCCAAATTATGACTTGTGCCACTTTGCAACGCCTTTTTATCGCCCATCATGGCTTCGATGGTATAGGTTCGCAACGCACCCGCGAATTTTTCGATCTCGCTTTTGCGACCCTTAACCACGGGGATCGCCGCTTCATTGATGGCGAAATCGGCATAGACATCCAACATCTGCAACGTCTCGGCTTCGGCTTCGGCTTCGGTGGCATGAGCCGTATGTCCCTCTTGCCAAAGAAATTCTGCTGTCCGCAGAAATGGACGTGTCCGCAATTCCCAACGCACCACATTCGCCCATTGGTTAATCAGCAGGGGCAAATCTCGATATGATTGTATCCACTGGCTAAACGCCTCGCCGATGATGGTCTCGGATGTGGGGCGCACAACCAGCGCCTCTTCCAGTTCTTTGCCACCTGCCACTGTGACCACCGCCAATTCTGGGCTAAAACCCTCGACATGTTCAGCTTCGCGCTTGAGATAACTTTCGGGGATGAAGAGCGGGAAATAGGCGTTCTGGTGTCCTGTCGCCTTGAAGCGTTTATCTAAGCCAGCGCGAATCCCTTCCCATATTTCGTAGCCATATGGCTTGATAATCAGGCATCCACGCACAGGCGAAGGCGATACCAAATCTGCCTTATACACCACATCATTATACCACGCAGAAAAATCTTGACTTTGGGGCGTTACCGCCTGCTGAGACATGCGACCTCCTATAATCGATCATCAATATAACGCATATGCGTTATTATAACCCACAATATCACAAAATAAATGAGTTCACAAAGGGTTAAAATGGCTCAATCGATTGAATTATCCCATGTACGACCATAATTCACAGCTAATTTTGCCATGACCGCCTCGCCTAAATCGATACCTGTGACGCTGGCGAGTTGCAACAAATACAACATCACATCGGCGAGTTCGCCCGCGAACTCGGCTTTATTTTTGATGTCATCACCCCATTGAAAATGTTCTAAAATTTCGCTCGCCTCTAAAACCAGCGATATCGCCAAGTTACGCGGGGTTTGTGGGCGCTTGGAATCGGGGTCATACCAGCCTTTGCTCCGGACAAAATCGTGCATGGCGCGTTCTAGGGTTTTAATATCCATAAATCATCCTCACTTTCACCCCAATATGGGATAACAATTTGTGCATCGGGCAAATTTTCGCCTGTGGCGCGTTCGGTAATCGGCAATCGAGTCACATCATTGGGGCGATAGACCCCTAATATCGCCCGACAATCCGATGTAAACGGGCGCGACAACGGAATTTCGCGCAAATCGGTTTGATAATCATCTCTCATCCATACATGAAAGGGATATGCCCCACCCCACGGACCCGCATCCGCCTGACCAATTTTTTCATCATCACAAAAAACGTGGACGAAGGCTTGTAGGGGTTGGGGATGTATCACCATCCAACGCACAGCCACGCGCAACCGAGCGCGATGTGGCAAATATACCATGCCCAATTTGCTGATGGTCAATACATCTTCAAATTGATAAAGTGGCGCATCATCATCACGCATCATCGGCAATTTGACGGCGACAGGGGTGATATTGCGCCCGTAAAATTGGGTCACATACACCACATCGGCGTCATATACAATTTGCCGAAGGGTGATTTCATCCACTTCGGGGTCATGAGGATACATCGAATACCCCACTGCCTGATTCAAGATACCATATTTCACGGTTTGCAGATGGGGCAAATCTACGCCCGTATTAATCCAGATATAATCGGCATAATTGACGGTAAAAACCAAAAACGCCGCCCCTTCTGCACCACGCAAAAACGTGGTATCCGAGTCGAGCGGTGTGATGTAATCGGGCGCGTTGACCAGCACCGTTTTGGCAATCGGGTCTTGTGATTTGACCATGCTGAACAGGCGCTGGGCGTAATGATTTTGCATCATGAACTGATCACGTTGGATATTCAAGAAACGAATCGCCACCAATATGCTTATGCCAATAAAACCAATGGCGATGATACGCCCCAATCGCCAGCGCATGAATATAACAAACACCACACCCCACATCAAACTCACCCCCAAACTCGGCAACAACAGCAACCGCGGAGAGCCGTTGATATAAAATTGGTCGAGGAGCAACAGACTGGGCGCGAGCATCAATCCGCACCATCCCAACCCCAACAGCGCAAGGCGCATATACACAATCCTGCGCCCCAACAGGATAACCACACCGAAAAGGGCGACTAATCCGCCCAAGATGCCGATGAGCATCGGCACAGCAGGTGGCACACCATCGACCAATGGACGGATGAGCGCGACCAATGGATAAAATAGCGATTGTCCCATTGTGGCGCTGGATTCGATGATTTCGCCAATGCCTTGCAACCGACCAGGGCTGGTATCGCGTGGGACATTGATATAGAGGATGACGAATATGATGGCGCTGATGATGAGCGGGGTGATAAATTCAATTCGCTTGGTTCGATTCGCAGTGGTGGATAGCGGGGCAAAAATCCACAACATGACCAACGCAACGGGGATGACCACACCAATTTCATGACTAAATATGCCAATAAAACCCGCCAATATCCCGGCTATCAGCGCCCAATATGCCCGTTTTTGTAACCATATCAAACTGCACCAAGCAGTCGTCATCAGACAAAGCGCCAATAGGGTGTGGAACATCGAACCAATCCATGTAATGGCTTGATAGCTAAATGGAAAGATGATGAAACCATTGCCTGTGATGAGCGCCATGAATAATTTTCGGTCGGGGATGATGCCATAAGCAATTTTGCCCAATAACACACCCGATATGCCGAATAAGATGATATTCAGCCAATGCAAGCCGATGGCATCGTAAAAACCCGCCAGAACAGCGCTGATTTTCCATAATGTGAACACGGCGGGGCGATAATACAGGTAATCGGCATGACCGAGCCATACATCGAAACCATTTGATGTTTCGAGTAGCCGAAATTGCGGTCCGTCATCCCAAAAAAAGGGCAACCCAATCGAATAACCATATACGGCTAATGCCGTCAGGATGGGTGATGATAGCAATAACCATTTAATCAAACGGGAATGGGTCATCCGTCTCTCCGATATAAGGGATGGGGGCAAGGTGATTGGGCAATGTTTCTAATGTCGCTACATCTAATGCCGATAACCGTCTTATCGTCAATTGGTCATACACCCCTGCAAATATATCACATCGGGCATCATCATATGGGTAAGGCATGGGGATATGCCGATATTCGGTTTGGATTTCGCCCTCATGCCAAAATTCAAATGGGTATAAATCGCCCCATACATGTCCATCGAGTTGCGCCACCAACTCACCATCACACATCACATGGACGAATGGCTTTATCGGCGCGGGTGATAAGATGCCCCACCGTAATTTGACCAATACGGCATTTTTTTGTGATAAATAAACCGCCACGCTATCGATTAAAGTCACCGTTTGGTCGAATATCACCTGCGGATTATCTCCCCCCACGATATTCGGCGCGCCGACATACACGGGATAAAAGGTCGACTCGTGAAACTGGGTGATGTAAATGGTCGCGCTATCCAACGCCAGCGCACGGGCTTCATCCCATGATGTGACGGGGTCGTGTAGATACACATCATACCCCTGCGCCCGATTCATCTCGTCAATTTTAGCGGTGCGGATCATCGGCAAAATGCCCGTATTCACCCAAATTTGGCGGTCATAATCCACCAGATGAAACATCATGGCAACACCTTCAGAGCCACGCAAAAATGTCCGATTTTCGGGCTTGGGGGTGATATAATCGGGCGCGTTGACCAACAAAATGGGTGTGGTTTGTGGATTTTGTGGTTGGTTGCGGATGTAGGTATGCAAATC
>PGTJ01000843.1 GCA_002794515.1 Phototrophicales bacterium | reverse complement strand
CATTTGCATCCGCGCATGATCATACATCCCCTGTTCCACATCGGCTAAAAGGGTTTTGGGGATGTATTGCCACAAATTATCGTGCATACGCCGTTCAGAATCGAGCAAAGCACGCATTTCCTCCGGTGTTTTCGATACCCGTTTGCCCAAAATATCTAATGTCTCGCTTTTGCCTTGTGGATGAATTTGCTTGGCAATTAACCCCTGCCACTGGCATAAATCATCATCGCTGATAAATCCGAGCCATTGATTAGGCTTGGCAGATGATAAACATTCATATTGCCAACTCTCTAATAT
>PGTJ01000140.1 GCA_002794515.1 Phototrophicales bacterium | reverse complement strand
TTGATAGATAAACCCAGATGTGTTATTGATATAAGTGGTGATGTGTTATTTTATCCATATTCTGATTGTTTAGGAAATGTCATGCCCCCACCGCGCTCGCAATTGGCTGTCCCTGCCCATAAACGTCGACATCTCGCACGTTATCTTCGTGCCGCTTGGCGCGATTATCTGGCGCTATGGCGGGAGTTTAATCATCCAATTCTGGTATTTTTGTTTTTTACCTGTGTTATCGGTTTTATCTATGGCGAATTACATGCCATCGCCTATCCAGATGAAAATTTGCCCATCATAGACCGTCCCTATGCCATGCTCCAGATGATGATTCTCGAATCGCCACCGCTCACCTTGCCCAGAGAACCACATCTCATCTTTTTTTGGTATCTGATGCCTGTGGTGCTGGTCTATGTGGTTGGGCGTGGGGCATCCGATTTTGTGCGTTTATTTTTGAACCGTTCCGAACGACGGGATGCGTGGAGGATAGCATTGGCTTCGACAATGAAAAATCATGTGATTGTATTTGGGGCGGGGCATGTTGGTGTGCGGGTCATCGCCGAACTCGACCGTATGGGGTATGATGTGGTGGTGATAGATAATGACCCAGATCCGGGTCTCGAAGATTTTTTGCACGAATTGCGCGTTCCGCTCATCATTGCCGATGGACGCATCGCCAGTACGCTCGAAAAAGCCAATCTGAATAATGCCTTAGCCTTTGTCGCGTGTACAGGCAATGATAATGTCAATTTACAAGCCATTATGCGTGTGCGCGATATGAACCCCACCATTCGTATTGTCTCGCGCATATGGGATGAGGCATTCGCCAAGCAACTCAAAGGCTTTTTTAATATTGAAGCCGTCCTCAGTTCATCTGATTTATCTGCGCCTGTATTTGCAGGGGCGGCGTTGGGCATTGAGATCACCAAAACAGTGACTGTGGCAGGCGTAGAATATAGCCTGATTCGCTTGCTCATCGAACAAGGCTCGTTCATGCGTGGGCGCACCGTTGGCGATTTGCAACGCAATGAAGATATGGATATTGTCTTGCATGTGCGCGGCAATATCACAGAAGTGCAACCTGCCCACGATAAAATTGTCGAGGCGGGCGATACCATCGTGATTTTTGCCCGTCATGAACGCATTTTGAGCATTGTAGCGCGGAATAAAGGACATTAGCACGTATATAATATAAGGTAGTGTGTATTGGCAGATTGAGGATAGCATTGGGCTATGAAGCATGTTTTGGCGATATTCTTATTGATAATTGGCACATTTTCGATGAGGGTATCTGCACAAAGTGGGGGATTGCCGCAGAACGATATTCGGCGAATCGCCAATAGTGTGGTGCAAATCGCTATCATCACCAAAGATGGTGTTCGCACCAGTGGCTCTGGCACAATCGTCACCGCCACTGGCATGATATTCACCAATCAACATGTGATTGAAGGCGCACAAGAGATTGCCATCTTATTTTTAGAATCCATCGAAGAACCGCCTGTGTTCAAATATCTCGCCAATGTTGTTGCCAGCTTCCCAAATGAAGATTTTGCCATTTTGCAAATAGACCGTGACCAAACAGGCGCGTATCTTGATATGCGTAACCTGAATTTGCCTTATCTCGACCCCACGTATCCCGATGTGACATTGGGTGAACGGGTGTATGTGTTCGGATACCCAGCGATTGGTGATGGTTATCTGGTCTTGGTAGATGGCATGATAACCACAATCCAGAATGGCGCAGTCAATGGGGAACGGATGCCCGTGTGGTATCAGACCGATGCCGAAATTTCGCCGGGTAATAGCGGTGGAGTCGCTGTGAATAGTCGTGGTGAATTGGTTGGTATTCCCACATTAGTTCAAACCGAAACACAGACTGGCGCACGCTTGGGGCGCATCCGCCCATTTCGGGCGATATCGGTGTTATATGATGACTATCTGGCATATGTGAATAACCCCGAAAATTCGCCCACCCCCATACTACGTCCACAAGATGCTCTGCCCACACCGCTCGCCACACCCACCTTGACCATTGGTAATGAGCTAACCGTGGCATTACAAAGCCTGACGCATAACATCGGTTTGCCCGACCAAACCGATTTAGGGATGCGAATCAGCACACGCATCACCGCCACAGGGTTGATCGGTCAACCATTACGCATTGCCATTTTCTTTTTTTGGGAAGATGGCACCCCTATTTCTGGCGAAAATGCACATCCGCGTAACCGCGCCCCTAACGGACAGTTGACTATCCAGCAATTGCTAACACCCGGTTATGCCAGCACCTTATGGGATGATTATTGGTTTTGGTTGCCATATCGGGCATTTCCCCCCAAACCGCGAGGCAGTTATCAGGCATATATCGAGGCACAAATTGGGCTGGATGGGATGGGCTTTGTGGCGTGGTCTGAGCGCTTACCCTTCACATTGAATTATCCGTGAATAGTTTTATGAAGATGCACAAAACATCAAAAAATAGGAGCGACTGATGATGTCGCTCCATTTAGTTTTTAGGGGATAATCAGGCGCTGACCTACGAAAATGCGATTGCGATTCACGATGCCATTCGCTGTCGCCAGTGCATCTAGTGTCACACCACAACGGCGGGCGATGCGCGAGAGCGTGTCGCCCCGTTGTACCGTATATACATTCCCGACCAATGTACATTGACCTGTGGGTGGTGGGGTGGTGACGGTGGAATTGCTCACCTGCACATTTTGAACTTGATACGCGAGGCGCGGATACGCCGTTGCATTTTGTGCGTTTTTGACCACCCAAATGGTGATGCTGATTGAAGGCGTGTTGGGTGTGATGATGGTGGTTGCGCCAGAATTGCTTAATGCTGTTGCTTGTAATAAGCGCCCAGAATTGGTCTCATGGACTTCTAGCACCACAAAATCGCCACCTTCGCTCGACCAATTGATAGTCAGTTGTTCATTGGCACGGGGTGTATAACTGCTCAGGGTGAAATTGGTCACGCGGGCAGTATTGCTTAAGGCATTCGATACCCACCGACCATCGGGGTCGATTTGCATTGTCACATTGGCAAATGCCAAGAAAATCACATTCGATGGGGCAATTTGTTGATAATTGGCATTGGCACTCGCCTCTTCCGTGGTGGCATACCCCAATAAATCGCGTATCGCTTGTGTGTTGCCCCACACTTTGCCAAATCCCATGATGGGCGCACGCAACCCTGATGGGGCGGTGATGCGATTTTCTGCATATCGTTGATAAACAGTGGCAGGAAAATTGAACACCTGTCCGTTGTCTCCAAATACCCAAATATGGCTATTATCTGCACGCCAAACCATATACCCGCGCTCAAACCGTTGATAAGTGATGGCGAGCAATCCGCCCCGTTGTGCCGATGCAATGCTACTGCACATCAACAAGATGAGCATACCGATGATAACTATCATCCATTTCTTCATAATATTGTCTCCTCTGATTTTTCATGACCCGATCTGGTCTTATTTGAACTCTATAATTTCACTATAAGCCCATTTTGTGGAGAAATGATGAAGAAATGGTGGATGGGTGGTGGATAAATGGATACGCTTCCAGTACGACTTCACAACGATATAACATTGTGGGGTATGATTTGAAAATGATGTCTTGGGGGATTATCTGCAAAAAACAGGCGGATGCACCTTACACCCGCCTGCTGAAAAACGGCTATTTTTTCTTGGGGAAGCGACTGATGATGGTCACAGGTTCGGGGATGGTCACTTTGCTACCCAAGTTCACATCGGCGAGTGATTGGGGCTTCAGTTTTTCTGCGCCCGCAAAGACACCTAACGATGTGCCTTCGGCTGTCGCTTCTAATTTGACATATGCCTGTCCAAGCTGATAGCCTTCGCTATCGATGCTACAACTGGTGACGATGCCCACCACACGTCCTTTCTTATCCACCAACGGGTCGCCCTGATGCGGTGGACGCACCCCTTTGTTATCTAAGCGGAAGCGTACCACCACTGCACTACGGGCAATTTCGCGGGTGATGTATGCCCACTTGCCGATGAAAAACGGCTTATATAACTTGACATAACTGCCAAAACCAGCATCGCCCGCGCTCAATTCCAATGGTCCCGCCAATTCATGTCCATAAAGGGGTAATCCCGCTTCTGTTCGTAGGCTATCACGAGCGGCGAGACCACACGGAGTCACGCCTAGATCGACCAATGCTTTGAATAAGGCGGGTGCTTGTGCGGGATGGACGAATAATTCATATGCCACCCGTTCACCTGTATACCCTGTGCGCGAGATGATGAGGTCAAAACCGCCGAATGTGCCACGCATAACACCTGCCCATGCCAATTTATTCAGTTTGGCAATATCGGCATCTGAGCCACCGAGCGCGATGAGCATATCTTTGCTCTTTGGTCCTTGTAATGCCACATCGACACGGCGGTCATCGCCAGAAGATACCACGCGCAGATCACGCAAGACGAAATCGGTCATACCCAATATCCGCGCAGGATTTTGCGGGTCTATCATCACACTGCCTTCGCGCACGGCATTCACCCATGCCCAATTTTTATCGTTATTCGAGGCATTGACCACCACCAAATAATGGTCATCTGCCAATCGATAAATCATCAGGTCATCCAACGGCACACCATCCACATCCAACAAGTAGGTGTAGTGCGATGTGCCGACCTTAAGGCTATGCACATCATTGGTGGTGATAGCATCTAAAAATGCCCCTGCATCTTTGCCTTTAATATCCCACACACCCATGTGGGTCACATCAAAAATGCCCGCACTGTTACGGACTGCCAGATGTTCATCGCTGACCGATGTATACCACACGGGCATATCATATCCTGCAAATCCGACCATCTTCGCGCCCATCGCCTTGTGCGTCTCGTATAAACTGGTGCGGAGTAGTGGGTCTGGCTCGACATCTGTCCATTCAAAGCGGGGCAATGCTGATGATGAGTCGCCCTTGTTCATGCCGATGAAGAAGGCTTTTTGGGCGGGTGTAACGGGTGATAATGGTTGTGGGATAGCATTGCCCATGACGACCACATCTACAGGACCTGGGATGCGGGCATAAGGGTCTTGGGTGTCTATTAGCACAAATCCATCAGATAGCGAGCGCAACCAGCCCGCCACATATTCGCCATTGCGTTCGAGGTGCAACTCATATGTATTGGCATCTAAACGGGCTAGAATGCCTTGCGCCAATTGCTGTCCATTGGGCGCATGAACACTGGTCGGTTGTTTTGCGCCATCGGTCAGGGTAGTGACATCACTGCTGAGGGCGACATCTAAAAAAGCGGTGGCTTTTTCGCCGATGATCCGCAGGCTCATCCAATTTTCTCCTTTATCCATCGGTGCGAGGGTATGAAAATGTGGATAATCATCCGCCACGGCATCGGTATCGATACCCACCCGTCCAGCCAAGTCTTTCACACGGGTGCGGGCATCTTGTAATACATCAAACGGCAATTTGGCGCGTGCTTCTTCGCCTTTGCGTCCTGTGTAGCTATAGGGGATACAAGCGAGTAACACATCGGCGATGATGTCGGCGAGTTCATCAATTTCAGCAAAGCCAAAGCCACGTTGGGTGATCCACGGCGTGCCGATGCGGATGCCGTTGGGTTTGAGGGCGCTGGTATCGCCTGGGATGGTCTGACGGTTGAGGACGATACCGCATAAATCCAAAATACGCGCCGCCATATCGCCACTGAGGGTTGTGCCATCTGCGCCGACAATGGTGCGTAAATCCACATTGAATAAATGGGTATTGGTGCCACCATAAGCAATTGTTAAGCCACGCGCCTCAAGGCGTTGTGCAAACCGCGAGGCATTGCTCACCGTTTGTGCTTGGAGTTGTTTGAATTGGTCTGTCTTGGCGAGTTTGAGCGCCACCGCCAACGCCGCAATGCTGTTCATGTGCGGTCCACCTTGTTCGCCAGGGAATACCCCTCTATCCAGTTTGGCGTATAAATCTTTGCGGTGGGTGATGATGATCGCCCCACGCGGACCGCCGAGTGTTTTATGGGTGGTGAAGGTGACAATATCGGCTATTCCCACAGGACTCGGATACACACCCGCGGCGACCAGCCCCGCCACATGGGCAATATCTGCCAAGAGATATGCCCCACACGCATCGGCAACAGCACGATATTTGCCCCAATCGGCTTGATAGGGGAAGCTACTATATCCGCCGATGATGATTTTGGGCTTGTGTTCTAGTGCGAGGCGCATCATCTGGTCATAATCGATGTCGCCTGTTTCGGGGTTAATGCCATAACTCACCACCGTATATTGCTTGCCACTGCGGGCGACAGGACTACCATGTGTCAGATGCCCGCCCATGATCAAATCCATGCCCATGATGACATCGCCCGGTTTGATGAGCGCCGTATAGACCGCGCTGTTGGCGGGCGCGCCCGATAGCGGTTGCACATTGACATACAAATCATTCGCCGTCAAGCCGTTGGTGGCGAAGACCTCTGCGGCACGCCGACGCGCCAGCGATTCGACCATATTGGCATATTCCGTGCCTTTGTAATAACGCAAATCCCCCAAACGGCGATATTCGGTCAGGCGGGCGTTATAATCTAAAATTTCGTCTTCGGTCATGGTGCGCGTATCTTCTA
>PGTJ01000683.1 GCA_002794515.1 Phototrophicales bacterium | reverse complement strand
GTACACTATGAGATAGCATTCAAATAATGATTATACACGCCCGTGCATCGGGAGGATTGATGATGAAACGGAATATTTTGGTTGTGGATGATGAAATAGGCGCATTAACCCTCATCGGCATTATGTTGGAACGGGGTGGTTTTAGTGTATTAAAAGCGAAAGATGCGACCACCGCATTGGCTGTATTGGAACAAAATACACCCGATATGATTATTCTGGATGTGATGATGCCTGGTATGGATGGGATTGAATTATGCCGTGTGATTCGCAACCGCGAGACGACCAATAATACCCCTGTCCTCATTTTATCTGCGCGTGGTGATGCCGAAAGTGTGATGCGTGGCATGGAAGCAGGCGCAAATGATTATTTGCCCAAGCCGATTTTGCATCATGACCTTGTATCAAAAGTCCGCGCAATTTTAGAAGGCGTGCCAAGTTAATCTGTTTTATATATTCATATGTTTCTTATCAGGGCGCATGTATCGCGCCCTCTATCTGGTTGATACATCATCCCGTCCCATATAATTCCCGATACATGGCATAATTATTATAAATTCGTTGAATATAGGTCTGTGTGCTACTGATGGT
>PGTJ01000830.1 GCA_002794515.1 Phototrophicales bacterium | reverse complement strand
CCCATCATCCAGCGATAGATTATAATTTGTTGAGAAAAAATTTTTTGATGTCATGCCTGAATTAAACAAGCCAAAACGTGGTTGAGGAGTGAGTGCTGGATGTCTGTGGTAATTGATGAATATGCCATTTTACGCGATGTGATGCGAATACTCGCTACAGCATCTGAGCCTAGCGCCCCGATTGTGCCAATTTTGGAACATCTCCGTCAAATGACGCACGCTCGTGGCTCTGCCATGTTGATTTTCGATGAGCCACGCGCTTTATACGTGACGGGATTGAGCGAAGCCGATATTCCCAATGATGATATATTGGCAAAATAT
>PGTJ01000215.1 GCA_002794515.1 Phototrophicales bacterium | reverse complement strand
CAAACTGCGGTGTCGCAATATCCTGATGATGGGCGGTTGTGCGAGGCGTTGTTGTTCATTTATAAAAAAGAAGGGGATGCACAGGCGGGGTTATCACTCCTCAAATCGCTCCCCACCAATTGGATATGGGCGCGGTGGTCTGGCGATTTCGCCCTGATGATGAATGATTATCCGTTGGCAACCGCCTATTATACTGATGCTATCAACAAACTGGTCGAAAAATATTCATTATCAGATGATGTGCCAGCGCGGGTTTTATCATCGCCCCATCTGAGCGATGCCGAAGGCTTGAGCATCATGGGGGTATATGCCGAATTGTTATTGGCGCGTGCCGAAGCGTATCGCCTGAATGGTCAAATAGAGGATGCACAAGGGGATGAAGCGCGTGCTAAGCGTCTCATCCCCCATGACCCTACATTTTAACTCATGGCAAGTAATTAAAAATGAGTTCGCTCTCTGCCACCTGCGTTAATTCTAGGCGGCGGTTACTGCCTGTACGGGCGATGATGAAATTATCGATGGCACGAATCATCAAATCGGTCAATTCGGCATTGATCACATCGACAAAACTGCTCGGTGCGGGCGCACCATCCACTGTCATCGCGCCTAATACAATCCGTTGAGTCCCATTTTGGCTGGTTATGGTCATCGCCACTGTGCCGACTGTGCCGTCATCTAAAATGACCACCATATTGATACCGCTCCCCGCGATAAAATCGGGCAATACCGATGTGATACGATTACTGCTCCCCAATAGCGACATGATATAGTAGCGCAATTCATTCTCGCTCATCCGAACATGATCTGTCTCGCGGATGGTGACGGTGGCGACAGACGGACTGCCCAACACCAAATCGGGGTGGGCGGGTGTTTGTAGGGTCATTGTGAAGCTCCGATTGCCTTGTATGCCTGGACGCGCTAAGATGGTTACGGGGACGAGCGCGGTATAGACCCCTTGTGTATACGGCGCTTGTGTGAAAGTCACAGCTGTTTGCATGATGGTGTAATCAGTGATGGATGAGGCGCTTCCGCCATAGGTGATATTGGCACTCAGGGTCGGCGGCGAGAAGATATTCGATGTATTTTGGGCGATCGTCAACCGAACAGGAATTTGTACCAGATTATCGAACCCTGTATCGCCAAATTCCGCCACTTGATAGGTTGATGATGTGAAGTTGACATCGCCTGTCACTTGCACATTGGTGTTCAAGATGGTGATAGTGTGTTGGCTCGGTGTGCCAAATGTGATGAGGCTACTGGGTGATGTAAAAGAGATGATAACCGTCTCGTTTATATCGCCACGGGCAAAGTCATCGTTGAGGATGTTGATGACCAATTGTGCTTCGGCATTATAGGTGGTGTTGGGTGCCCATCCACCACTACGGGTGAAGGTGAGTGTATTCGGACCCGTATAATCGCTATTGTGCGTGGCTGTGCCACCATAATTCACCGTTAGGGTGAATGGGCTGGGCAAATTCGTGCCACTGGTGCCTGTTTGCAGATGAATGTTGAGGGTTTGTGTAAGCCCTTCTAAGACGACACTCGAACTGGAATTAAAACGAACAACCCCATTGGTTGGCACACTATTGCCGACATTGATACGTGGTGTTTGGATGCTATTTCGCGTGTCTGTCACCAAGACACCCCGCGTCTTGAGCTGATTCAAAATGTCATCCACCGATGCAGTTGGGTACATCTGGCGCATGATCGCCCATGTCCCTGCGACATATGGTGTTGCCATCGATGTGCCATTCCATGCCTGATACCCACCCCCAGGCACAGTTGATGTGATGCTCACACCGGGCGCGAGCAAATCTAAGAAGGTATCACTATTAGAAAAACTCGCCACCACATCGGCATCGGTTGTCGCGCCAACACTGACGACATTCGATAAACAGGCAGGTGCGCCCATCCCATTGGTATATCCCTGATTGCCCGATGCGGCGACCACCGCTATACGGGCAGATTTGAGGTTGCTCACCGCGCTCAGATATGATCCAGAGGCGCTACTATCACAAACGTTTGTATAATTGCCTCCGCCCAAACTCATATTGACAGAGGCGATGTTATATGTTGTTCGTAGCCCATAAATGTATTCTAATCCACGAATTTGGTCGCTATCGTAGCTGGCGGTGCAAGGTGTGTAAGGCGCACCACCGCAAAATGACGTATCGTTAAAAAGCGAAAAGACATTCACCCCAATCAACATCGCGCCGGGTGCTACACCACGAAAATTGTTATGTGCCACACCCATGCCAAAACCATTCCCTGCGGCGATGCCCGCCACATGTGTGCCATGATCGCATCCATCATTACATTGGGGTGGCAATTTGGGCATCGATGCACCAATGCCGATTTGTGTGCCTGTGCCATTTGGACAGGCAACCGTTGCCATATGGGGGGCATAATTGCTGGTAAAACAGGCTTCGGCAATACCACCATCTAAATTTTTATTGGTGAGCGATGGATGCGAAAAATCGACACCCGTATCCAAAATGGCAACGGCATAACCCGTGCCATCTAACCCGCTATTCCATGCGGGCTGAACATTCACTACCACATTGGCACTGCTCGTATCAATCCGCGAAAGGCGATCTTCGCGGATTTCAGTCACATTCGGGTCGACTTGCAACGCCAATAAACCCGCCGCATCGACTTCTAACGCCATATAAGGGATGGTCTGAAAGCGTTTGATGTCATTGGCAGATATATTCATTTGTCGCAAATTATCCAAAACCAGTCGTTGTCGGTAGGCGATTCCAAATCGTTGCCATGACACCACATTGGTGTTGGCTAATTCGCCTTCTGGTCGAAATGCCGCATCCACACCGACAATCACTTTGAAAGTTTGGGGTGTTGTTGGTATTTGTGCGCTAGCTGGGGATATGATGACCGAAAGGTTGACCAATAAAACTATCACTAACCCCCATATACGATGTCGGTAGCGTTGTGTCATAATGATTGTCCTGATTTCACTAAGTCGAAAGATAATATCTTATAATGGTTTATATGCTTATTCTACAATCAAATGAGCTGTGATGAATATAAAAACTTCTAAAGAACCGTTTTTTGATATACCGTTTTAGATGCAAACAGGTTATGCTTTTGGCGTGATATTCAAAATAAATTTTTTTAGGAGTTCGGGATGGATATTTTAGAGACGCATATCGAGCGCGATTCGGAACAATTTTTACGTAACATGGCGCATCATCGCCAACTCGCCAATGAATTACATCGCCGTCTGGCGTGGGTGTATGGGGGCGGTGGCGAGAAATATCAGCAACGGCATCGTGAACAAGGCAAAATGTTCGTGCGCGACCGCATCAATGCCTTGCTCGATCCCAATAGTCCATTTTTAGAGATTGCGCCACTCGCCGCATGGGATATGTACGATGGTGAAGCCCCGTGTGCGGGCATCGTCACAGGGATTGGGCGGGTGAGCGGGGTGGAATGTTTGATTGTCGCCAATGATGCCACGGTCAAAGGGGGGAGTTATTACCCCATGACGGTCAAAAAGCATTTGCGGGCGCAACAAGTCGCGCTCGAAAACAACTTGCCGTGCATTTATCTGGTGGATAGTGGCGGGGCATTTTTGCCCATGCAAGATGAGGTATTCCCCGATGCCGATGATTTTGGGCGCATTTTTTATAACCAAGCACGCATGAGCGCCAAAAAAATTCCGCAAATTGCCTGTGTTATGGGTAGCTGTACGGCGGGTGGGGCATATGTGCCTGCCATGTCTGATGAGACGGTCATCGTCAAAGGCACAGGCACGATTTTCTTGGGCGGTCCGCCATTGGTTAAAGCCGCCACTGGCGAAGATGTCTCTGCCGAAGAATTGGGTGGCGCATATGTCCATACGCATCAATCGGGTGTGGCAGATCATTATGCCGAAGATGATATGCACGCCATCGAAATTGTTCGGGGGATTGTCGCCTCGTTGAACCGCAAAAAACAAATCTCGTTAGATGTGACCGCGCCCGAACCACCCTTGTATCCTGCCGAAGATTTGTATGGCATTTTGCCGACCACCTTCCGCGAAAGTTATGATGTGCGCGAGGTCATCGCCCGTTTGGTCGATGGAAGCAAATTCCGTGAATTCAAAGCCAATTATGGCACAACATTGGTGACGGGATTCGCCCGTATAGAGGGGTATCCGATTGGCATCATCGGCAATAATGGTGTGCTATTCAGCGAGTCGGCATTGAAAGGGGCGCATTTTATTGAATTATGCACCTCGCGCAAAATCCCGTTGTTATTTTTGCAAAATATCACAGGTTTTATGGTGGGGAAGGTATATGAAGCAGGCGGAATCGCCAAAGATGGGGCGAAGATGGTTCATGCCGTTGCCAATGCCGATGTGCCAAAATTGACGGTGGTCATCGGCGGGAGCTTTGGCGCAGGCAATTATGGTATGTGTGGACGGGCATATTCGCCCCGCTTTTTATGGATGTTGCCTAATGCTCGCATCAGCGTCATGGGGGGGGAACAAGCCGCCAATGTGTTGTTGACCATCAAGCGTGACCAGTTGGCGCGTTCTGGCGCACCCGATATGACACCCGAAGAACAAGCCGCATTCAAACAACCGATTTTAGATAAATATGAACGCGAAGGTGAACCGTATTATTCATCTGCCCGTTTATGGGATGACGGGGTGATAGACCCGCTCCATTTGCGCCGTGTGTTGGGATTAGCGCTGAGCGCTTGTCTGAATCAACCGATTGCCGATACCGAATACGGTGTTTTCCGCATGTGAAATCATCGGGGTGCAATCTATTTGCACCCCAATAT
>PGTJ01000637.1 GCA_002794515.1 Phototrophicales bacterium | reverse complement strand
GTAAGGTAGTTATAATCGTATGCAGTTTTGTTTGTCAATTTTTTAAAAAAGGAGTAAAGATTATCAATGGGCGGAATTAGCCAGTTTATCGGGGGGCTTGCCCTCGTTGGATTTTTGATGTTTTTAGCGGGTGTCGGTATTGCCGTATCGGCATCATCACAAAATAAACCAGCGCGTGGAGGCATTTTATTAGCTGTGATTGGTGCAATCTTAGGCGGTCTGCTCACATTAATCAGTCAGGGGATCGTTGTGGTCGGTCCTGCCGAGCGGGTGGTGGTATTCAATACACTCGGCGGGTCATTACAAGACCCACTCGGACCTGGTACACATATCATCATCCCCATTTTTCAACAAACCACCTCATATACCGTTGCCCAACAAAATTTGACGATGGGGAGCGAAATCGGTGGTTCTGGCGACCCCATCACCGCCCGCACCCGCGATGGTCAGGAAGTCACATTTGATATGACTGTGCTATATTCGGTATCCACAGACCCCGAAGCGTTAAATAAATTACATCGGTCGTGGAATGTGAACTATCAACTGAATTTTGTATTGCCCACCACCCGAAATTTGGCGCGTGTGGTTGTCTCTGGTTACGAAGCGGCAGATATTTATGGCGCAAAACGTGCCGAGATGGAAGATGAAATGCAACAACGGGTTGCCGATGCCTTTGCAGTTGAGGGGTTGATTTTATCGGATTTGCAAATCCGCGATATTCAATTCTCGCGTGAATTCGCC
>PGTJ01000068.1 GCA_002794515.1 Phototrophicales bacterium | reverse complement strand
TCCCATGCGAGGCGGGCATATGGATAGACGCGCCGAGCATCAATTGTTCCACCGTAAAAATTTGCACGCGTGGATATTTCACCGCATCACCCAAACTCGGCGGGATGTAATATCCTGCGTTTGTCGCTTCGGCGATCATATCGCGGGTCGGTTCTTCGAGGGTGATGAACACGGCAATAGCGGCTTTTTCGCGCTCCAATGTGCCAATGAGGTCGCGTATATCACTCGATTTCACCTTCCCCGATTTGACCTGTACAATCACACGGCGGACTTTATCGCCCAATTCGAGAAAATTGATCACGCCGTCTATGCCTCTATCGCGCCCTTTCTTGCCTTTGCGGTCTTCTTCACTACCGCCAATCGGTTTGGCACGCACCAGCGATAACGCCCACCACTGAAATTGATACCGATCTTCCTGTGCCAACTGACGCGCCCCTTCAATATCGGCAGGTTCGCCAACAATGGTATAGGGAATATCACCGAAGGCATCTTGTAGCCGATATTTTTGCAAGGCGATGCTCAGGTGGGTGATATCGATGCCTATCCAATTTCTGCCCAGCGCTTGTGCGGCGGCGATGGTCGTCCCACATCCGCAAAATGGATCAAGCACCACATCGCCAGGATTGCTACTCATGCTGATGATGCGCTCTAATAATTTGACTGGCTTTTGGGTTGGATAGCCCAATTTTTCGGCGGCATGAGCTTGAATGGGCAAGATATCTGTCCAAATGTCGCCTACGCGAATCCCCTTTTGTTCGTCTAAGTAGTGTTTAACACGCGGTACTGTGCCTTCTGATAATTGTACAACACGTCCTTCATCATAGGCTTTTTGCATTCGTTCGCGTGTCCAACGCCACACTCGTTTAATCCCTAAGAACTCGTATTCTAAGTTGGGGCGATTCTTATTCGGATTAGTTAAATCACCTAATCTATAAATTCTACCTGTTTCTGGTTCAACGTAACGATAAAACTTTTTGATATATTTTTCATCATGCGCTTTATATGGGGTGTTCCATATCCATGTGTCTGATTTTGTATACCTAAAGATGATATCATGATTCTTGGGCAAATTTTTGGTTGAAAGACTTTTAGCATTGGTACGTTGCCAGACAATCTCATTCCTAAAATTGTCTGTACCAAAAATAGCATCCAGCAAAATTTTCAGGTAGTGACTGGCTGTGGGGTCACAATGCAAATACAAACTACCTGTTGGTTTTAAGACGCGGTGCAATTCGACCAACCGCACACCCATCATCATGATATAGGCACTAATCGGTGTGTTACCTAAAATATCTTTGAGCGACCCAATAATCCGTGATACAGGTTCACTCGCTTTGGTCGCCAAATAATAATATGCCTCTTGTGCTTCTGGTCCCCAATGCCATGTATCATCAAACGCGACAATCTGCGATTCACTTTCGCTACCACTTTCATCTTTGAACAACACGTTATAAGTGCGGGCGCTGTTGAACGGCGGATCAAGGTAAATCAAATCGACACACTCATCGGGGAAATAGGTGCGATTGCGTAAAATTTCGAGGTTATCGCCATAATAGAGCATATTGGTCGTCATGTCTTTTTTTCCGTGTGATTTATTTGTACAATTGAGCTAACTTAGTATAACGCAAATTGATGTATTGTGAGACGATATTTTTCAGGATTTGTCATATGTCATCCAAGCGAATCATCACTGTGAGTCATGCCAAGACCGAATCATTTGTCTATATGCCACCTCCACAAGCCTATGGCGCAACACGCATTTTGGTCAAGCCGAATTTGGGTTATCCCTATCCACCGCCCGCTACGGTGAGCATGACCGTGTTGGGCGCGGTGTTGCGTGGGTTGCGCCGTGCCAGCCCGTTGGCGCGAATCGTCATCATCGAAGGGGTGGCAGATGCCCAATCTGCCGAGCGCATCTTCAAGCAATTAGGCGTGTTGGATTTGTTGGATGATAACATGCGCTTGGCGGATGCCGAATCGCTCATCATGACCGAATATGCCAACCTATCGCCCAAGCCCGTGCGTTTCAAGACGATGACCGCGCCCGCCTATATCGGCGAATATGATTGTTGTATCAGCATTGGGGCATTCAAGCGCACCATCCTCAAAGAGAAACCTCTCATTTCCGCATCACTCAAAAATTTATATGGTGTTTTTCCGCGAGAGGTGTATAGGGGCAGAAGCCCGAATTATCGTGGACAGTTGCATCGCCCCAGTGTGCCAGAGGTGTTGCAAGATGTGTATTTTAGTGTTGGCAGATATTTTCATGGTGCAGTGGTCGATTTGACCCACAAATTGGTCAGCCCCGATGAAAGTCCTATCAAAGGCGAACATATCCCCATTGGTCAAGTAGTATGGGGGGATGATTTGCTGGCGGTGGATGAAATGGCGTGTCAATTGGCGGGCGAACCAACACCCGATTACATTCAAACCATCCGTGCCTTACAACGAGAAATGGAGACACAACCGTGACCAATGACCCCGCACAACAGAAAGGGCGTATCATCCGTTGGGCGCAAGGACTACTCGGCAGTAACGCGCTCATCCTCGATTTCGAGACGACCGGTTTGCACGGCTCGGATATTGTGCAAATTGGCGCTGTAGATATGAAAGGCAATACTGTCTACGAAACGCTGGTCAAACCCGCCATGCCGATTTCGGTGGGGGCGATGGGTGTGCATGGCATCACCCATGAGATGGTCGCTGATGCGCCCACATTCGAGACGTTATACATCGAATTGAGCCTGTTGTTGGCGGGGCGGACGGTGGTCGCCTATAATGCCCCGTTTGATAAAGGCATTTTGTTAGGGGTTTGTCATCGGCGCAATTTGCCCGTGCCACGCATCAAGGGTTGGGAATGCGCCATGCGTGCCTATGCCACCTATTATTTTGGTGGGCGGGGTGGGGGCAAGTGGCAGAGCCTATCGAAGGCGTGTATGCAACAAGGGATTCGCATCGAGAACGCGCATAGCGCCATCGCCGATTGCAAAATGACGTGGCAACTCATGAAAAAAATGGCGGGTGCGTAACAATGGATTTACTGAAATGGCGTGATGAATTCCCAATCTTGACCACCTGTACGTATCTCATCAGCAATTCGTTGGGCGCGATGCCCAGGCGGGTGTATGATGTGTTGAATATCTACGCCGATACATGGGCAACGCTGGGTGTTCGTGCATGGGGTAGCCGATACAACAATCTGCCGACATGGTGGGAACTGAAAGGCGCGGTGGGTGATAAAATCGCCCCGTTGATGGGCGCGCCAAGTGGCAGTGTGTTGGTGCATGAGAATGCCAGCATCGCCAATAGCATTTTGATGAGCGCCTTAGATTGGTCAGATACGCGCCGTGATAAGGTCATCAGCACCGACCAAGATTTTCCATCAGATGTGTATAGCATCAACGCCATGCTCCCCGCCCATGTCCATTTGCATCTCGTGCGGAGCGATGACGGCATGACCATCAACACCGAAAAATTGCTCGATGCCATCGATGAGCGCACGCGCTTGGTCAGCATCAGTCATGTGTTGTTCCGTAGCGCGTATATTATGCCTGTACAAGCTGTTATCGAAAAAGCCCACGCCGTTGGCGCACAGGTGTTGCTCAATGGTTATCATAGTGTGGGCATCATCCCGGTGAATGTGACGGCGTTGAATGTCGATTTTTACATCGGCGGGACGCTCAAATGGTTATGTGGTGGGTCTGGTGGGGTATTTATGTATATCCGACCCGATTTGTTGACCACGCTCCAACCCAAAATCACCGGATGGTTCGCCCATCAGCAACCATTTGGCTTTGATATGGATAACTTTATCTTGCGTGATGATGCGTATCGGCTCGCCAATGGTACACCCGCCATTGCCGCCTTGTATGCCATCCAACCAGGGGTGGATATCATCGCCGAAATAGGTGTAGATGCCATCCGTGCGAATTCGCTCCGCCAAACAGAACTGCTCATCCATCTGGCGGATGAGGCGGGTTATGCTGTGAACAGCCCGCGCCTTGCATCTCAACGGGCGGGTACGGTGACGGTCAATCCGCCGAATGCCTATGCGGTATCGCGGGAATTATTAGCCCGAAATATCGTGATTGATTATCGAGAAGGGGCGGGGATCCGCATTGCGCCTCATTTTTATAATACAGATGATGAAATTCGGCTGGTCATCCAGACCATCGGCGCGATTTTACACGATAACACATGGCAAAAGCATGTGCAGGGGCGCGATTTTGTCACCTGAGCCTTATTCATCATCTCCTTCGAGCATCTTCCGCAAGGCGGGGATGCGCGTCCGTGTAGGACGTTGGTGTGGGGGGATTTCTTCATCTTGTTGTGGGCGATAAAGTGGTATGGTCACAGTGAAGGTCGATCCGTGTTTCGGCTCACTGCTGACGTTGATCGTGCCGTGATGCGCCTCAACGACCCATTTGGCGATGGATAAGCCCAATCCAAAGCCTTCGTTGTCGGTATGATGCACCCGCGAGGCTTCTGATTGATAAAAACGATCAAAAATGCGCTCTATATCGGCTTTGGCAATGCCAATCCCCGTATCTTTCACGGTGAGGATCGCCTGTTCATGATTGCTCCCTAAGGTGACGATAATTTCGCCACCATCGGGTGTGAATTTGATGGCATTATTCAATAAATTGGAGACCAACTGTTTGAGCCGTTCATAATCCCCTTTGATTCGCACCGGCTGAAAATGCCCCAGATGAATATCCAATTGACGATCTTTGGCGAGGATTTTAGCTTGTGTGAGGCATTCAATGACCACCGAGTCGAGGTCGATCGGGGTGAGCGAGATGGTGATTCCGCCATAATCTGCCCGCGCCAACATCAGCAAATCGTTGACCAAGCGCGTCATGCGTTGGCATTCGGTCTCGACATCATCCAACGAGGCGGCATCGACACCATATCGTTTCATCAGGGCGATATTGCCTTGAATCGCCGTCAGGGGGGTGCGTAATTCATGGCTAATATCTGCCACAAAGCGTTGTTGCACACTGAATAAATGCTGAATACGCCCCATCATCTGGTTGAATACCGAGATGAGCTTGCCCAATTCATCGGGAGGACCTTTCCAGCGTAGGCGTGTGTTGAGGTCATTTGTGCCTGCAATGCTGGCGGCGGCTTGGGTGATATGTTCGATTGGCACAAGAGCGCGGTGCGAAAACCACATGCTCAACATCATCGCCCCGAAAATGGCGAATACACAACTGGCAAGCACCACGATAAGCAATTGCTTCGAGGCACGGTTGACGGTTTCGAGTTCGGTCGCCACTTGGATATTGCCCACCAACCGCCCGCTACTGCTTTGGATAATTGGCACAGTTAAAATGCGGAGCGCCACATTATTCACCGTATGATGACTGAATACTGATTCGTGATGCCCAAGCATGGTCGGATCGAGGGCATTTGTGCCGAGTCCCCGCGCATTCAGCGATGATTCTTTGAAAATGGGCTTATCATCAACAATCTCCCACGCCTGCACATACACCCCAGAGGCGCGGAATAAATCGAGTGGTGCCAGTTCAATCTCCATGCGCGATGGCGCACCGAAACCGGGTACAGGCAGTAACCGACTATTATTGGTGATGAGTGTCGCTGTCTCGACCAGCGTGCTATCGATGGTGCCGATCATCGTCCAGCGCATCACCACATAGGTGAGTGTGCCGAACATGATGATGATGATGGTGAGCAACGCGGCATAATACAGGGTTAATCGTTGCCGAATAGTCATGAGTCACTGCCTAAACCTGTTGTGTGATGATGGTTATTCTTCGCGCAGGACGTATCCCACACCACGTACCGTGTGGATAAGACGGGTCTCTGCTTCGGTCTCTTCTGTTTTTTGGCGTAAATAACGCACATAGACTTCGATAATATTGCTCTCGCCACCAAAATCATAACCCCACACACGGTCAAAGATGACATCGCGGGTGAGGACTTGGCGCGGATTCCGCATGAATAATTCGAGTAATTCATATTCTTTGGCGGTGAGGTCGATGGCACGTTCACCCCGATGCGCCCGATGTGTGCCTGTATCCAGTGTTAAATCGGCAAAGCGCAAAATTTCTGGACGTGATGTGGGTGTCACACGGCGGAATAATGCCCGCACACGCGCCATCAATTCATCCACTGAAAAGGGTTTGACCAGATAATCATCTGCGCCCGCATCTAAGCCTGTCACACGGTCATTGACATCGTCTTTGGCGGTCAGCATGAGAATCGGCACATCGCTAGCGGCGCGTAACCGCTTGCACACCTCTAGCCCATCTAACCCAGGGAGCATCCAGTCGAGGACAACCAAATCGGGCGGGTTATCACGAGCGATATTCAAGCCACTTTGACCATCGCGTGCCACATTGACACGATACCCTTCATAAATTAAGGCGCGTTCTATGAATTGTGCTATTCTTGCTTCGTCTTCTATGACGAGTATTCGTTCACCAGACATACATACCTCTATTTTTTGCTATATCATCCTACAAAATGGTTATGAGTATGTTACATGCTTTCGATTAGAATTGATTAAATATTTTGCCGCTTGTCCCAACCCAACGAAAATCGCGTATCCCTATTGGGGCTTGTATCAGTGTTCGCTCACCTTTCGATACGTCATGGATGATGAGCAATCCATTTGGACGGGTGAACGATGCGATGAACAACCCATCGGGTGATAGGGTGGGATTAATCACCCATCCTAATTCTACTTTAACCGAAAATGTGGTATCTGCATATTCTAATAATATCCCTTTTTCTGTGCCATATGGCACAACTTGTGCCGTTATCATCTGCCAGCGCGTCCCCGATAGAGATATGAAATCGGTGATACGTGCCTGTCGCTCATCCCACACCGTGACGGGCAGGATGGGGTCTTTCGATAAATCGACCGTTTGCAATTGACTAGTCACATCGGTGAAGGTATTCACCAGGTGGTTATACCCGATAACCTGTCCATTGGGCAACCATCCCGCGAGGGTATAATTGCCGATATTCAATGTGGCATTGGCGAGTGGATCATAAACGATAAATTGTGTTGCGCGTTCTGGGCGGGTGATGGCGAGCATCAGCGCATTGATATTGGGCGCGAATTGCGGTTGCCGATATTGCCCGCCTTCGGGATTGGGCAATATCAACACAGGGGCAGATTCGCCCATGCTATCCACCGACCATAAGCCACCATCAGCGCCTTCGGTGATGTATAACAGTTGTGTTTCATCGGGCGAGAAGATGAAATCACGCGGATTATCCCCCAAGCGCCTCGTGATCTCGATGGATTCTGCCCCTTCTTGGCTCACATCTATTCGCCAGAGGCGGTTATCACTCAGATAAACCACCGCCGTCCCTGTGCGGTTGATGGTGTAGGCAAGCACATCATTTTCGCCTGTGGTGATGGTGACGGGCGCGGTGCCGTCATTCGGCAAGCGCCATACTTGCATCACACCGAATAAATCGGGCGCACGGAAAAATGCGGCATGGCTCATCAGCGCACCACGCGCCGATGCAGGGCGCTTCGCCCCCCAGCCATAGGCGACCACCTCACCAACGGGCAAGGGCAATATCACCCCAAAATTGGGGATGAGGAGCGTCATCTGATTGTCGCGCAGGGTGATGAGCGACCCGCCATCGATTGCCCACATCGCCCCACGAATATCGGTTGGCGCATTGGCAAATTCTTCGATAGCCGCGATGTTGTTCGCTAGGCTCATGCGCGTCCAGATGGCATTTTCTTGTGGATTATCGCTATCCGATGCAAAAGCGATCAGCGCACCATCGGCGCGGATGGTCGGCAAAAAATAACGCCGTCCATCATTGAACAAAGTGTATTGTTCATTGAAATTCCCCAAATCCAAGACCAGCAACCCGCCCTCTTGTGGGGCGAAAATCAGGCGTGTATCGCTTTGCCATGCTGTGCCATACGATGACGGCAACGCGCCCGCCAGAGTCATCTCGTTATTGATGCGCCGATAAATCCACCAGATGTTATTCTCTACCTCGATCGCTAAAAATGTGCCATTCGGCGACCACGATATGTGCTTGGCGGGACTGGTGAGGATGTTGGCAAAGACCACATTATTTGTGCCTAAATTGAATGCCACGCGCACACCTGATGTGGTGGTATATGCCAATTGTGTGCCGTCACTGCTCCATGACATGGTTTGTCCACCCTGGCGCAGAGGTGGAAAATCGGCGGTGATGACCGATTCGAGCAACACCCGTATCTGATTCGGACTCGCCATATTCGCCAATGTGATGCCACTCTCCGTACGGTAGGCGATCCAATTGTCATCTGGTGCAACGGCAAAATCGACTACAAAATCGCCTTGTGGGGTGACGGTGGTTGTGCCTTCTGCGCCCAATCCATAGCGTTGCACAATGCCTTCATTCAGCAGGATATACAAATCGGTCGGCAGGTTGAATCCATCCCCCTGCGCCGATACAGATGAGAATGTGCCTAATAAAAGTATGAATAATAGTCGAAAGATGGTTTTGTGCATGATACAATCCTATATCATCCTGTGCATGTTATGGTTAGTATAGCGCATCGGACGAAATATGGCAGTCAATTGGAGCTAAAAAGGATAAGATGACATGGTTTCGGTGCTTCCACCATCCCTCTTAAAAGGGGGTGAACCATTTTTTCATCGTGGCAATGAAATTGGTGTATTATGTTTACACGGCATCACGGCATCGCCAGATGAAATGCGCTGGTTGGGGCATGATTTACACACGCGCTACGGTTATACCGTATATGGTGCGCGACATGTGGGTCATGCGGTGGATTATAAACATATGCACCGCGCCCGATGGGAAGATTGGTATCTGACAGGTGTGGATGGGTATCATATTTTGCGCGACCAATGCAAAAAAATCTTTGTCGCAGGACTTTCGATGGGCGGATTAATCACCCTATTGATGGGCGCGACATTCGATTTAGATGGCATCATCGTCATTGCCGCGCCCATTCACCTCCCCAACAAAATTTTGCCTTATACCAAATACATTCAGTGGGTGATGCCCAGTTACGACACACCCGATACGACCGATTTTCCGCAACGTCTGCTCGAAGATCAGCGCCGTCGTGGATTTCCCCCAGTCGGGCGGGTGCGCTATCAGCGATGGGCAACGCGCAGTGTGTCTGAATTATACGAATTGATGCAGGTGGTCAAGGGGCGCTTGCCACTCATCCAAGCCCCTGCTTTACTCATGTATTCTAACGGTGATCAAACCGTGCCGATTAGCAATTTGGATTATTTAGAGGCGTGTATCGGTAGCGAGGATGTACAGGTGCGCCGTTTTGAAAAAAGTGGGCATATCCTCACACAAGATGTCGATTATGATGCGGTTTTTGAGGCGACAGGTGCTTTCATTCAAGCGAGGATTTAACCGATGACGTTTGGATTTACCCGTACAGTTGTGGCATTTTTAATTGTGTTATTCGGCGTTATCATCTTATTGATGATGAGCGCTGTTGGCAATACCATCCAACAGACCACGCGCATCCAAGCCACTGTTGCCCCGTTTTTGGCGTGTCGGTTTAATAATACCACGCCGAGCGATATTCCTGTGTATAGCGCCCCTTTCTCCGCCGAAATGCTAGAAATTGATACATTGGCAGATAGTGTTCAGGCGCTGGTCATCACCCTGCGCGACACACATGTGTTAGTCCGCATTCGTGGCAATTATAGCGGGTGGGTGGCGCGTGACTTGGGTGTCTTAACGGGTGATTGCAACCTCCCAGAAGACCAAACCCCGCTCACATCGTTTGCAACGATATGTTTTTATCGCCCAACCGAGCGCACCACATTATACACGACCACCGATTTACAAGAGCCGATACAAAGCCTCATCCCAGACGAATCGTATGTGATTATCGGTCAGAGCGAGACGGCATATCATATTCGCATCAATAATTTTATCGCGGGTTATGCCGATAAAAATAAGGGTCTGACTCGTGGGGCATGTGGTCTTGTGCCGATAGAAGGATGAAATAGCCTATGTCTTTGCCTCTTGATGCGATTATTTGTGGTGATTGTTTTGATTGTATCCAGCAATTGCCCGATTCCAGTATCCAATTGGTCATCACATCCCCCCCGTATTTTCAACAAC